>CAXYUO010000091.1:0-9968 GCA_964292185.1 uncultured Frigoriflavimonas sp. | reverse complement strand
TGGAATATTGATATGCGAAGGGTATGGTTTAACGGAAACTTCTCCCGTAATTTCTGTAAATTCTGAAACTCGTTTGAAAATAGGAAGTGTAGGACATCCACTAGATAATTTGGATGTAAAAATACAAGCAGATGGCGAAATTACTGTAAAAGGACCGTCCGTTTTCAAAGGTTATTATAAAAATGAGGAACAAACAAAATCTGTTTTCACTGCAGATGGATATTTCATGACTGGAGATATCGGACATATAGATGAAGAAGGATTTTTGCACATTACCGATAGAAAAAAAGAGATGTTCAAAACTTCTGGCGGAAAATACATAGCGCCACAAGTAATTGAAAATCAAGCAAAAGCCTCAAAATTTATTGAGCAAATAATGGTAGTTGGTGAAGGAGAAAAAATGCCGTGTGCATTTGTACAACCAGATTTTGCCTTTGCAAAAAATTGGGCAGAAAGAAAGCATCTTAACATAGGAAGTACACCACAAGAAATGGCTGCAAGTAAAGAATTAAAAGCCAGAATTGAAAAGGACATTGATTATTTGAATACCAAATTAGGCAATTGGGAGCAGATAAAAAAAATAGAATTAGCACCTGAAATTTGGGGTGTAGAAAATGGTTTGCTCACACCAACATTAAAACTAAAAAGAAAAGTAATACGCGAACACTACAAAGAATTGTACACCAAAATGTATGGCGAGAAAGATTTGTAAGAAGATTTAAGTCGGAAGACGGAAGTCTGAAGATTGCGAAAATAATAAACCGTTTTGTGAAATTTACAAAGCGGTTTTTTAATGGAAAATTTCTATATTTGTTTTTAAATAAAGTATTACGTTTGTGATACATATCTCTACTAATTTGGGTGGATATGTATGATAGTGTGATACATATATACAAGTTATAGCCAATGTTGAAAAAAATGACGAGAATTTAACAACCGAATAACAATCTATGGAATTAACAATTACAAATTGCAATAATATTGATAGTGGAAAAATTGAAATCATTAACAATAAGCTGAATATAAAATTCGGGATTAATGGTACAGGAAAAAGTACTATTACAAGGGCAATTAAATATAGTGTTGATTCTCCAGAACTATTAAAAGACCTTACACCTTTTAAACATAAAAATGCTGAAGTTGAAGTTCTACCAGAAATTACGACCACCGAAGAAATTAAAAGTGTTCTGATTTTTAATGAAGAATACTTAAATCAATTCCTTTTTAAAGAAGATGAATTAATCTCCAATAGTTATGAGATTTTCATAAATACTCCAGAATATAAAAATTCAACAGAAGAAATTGAACAACTTCTTTCAGAAATCAAGAAAGTATTTTCAGAAAATGAAGACCTTAATAAAATAATATCAGATTTTGAAAGTTTGTCAAAAAGTTTCGCAACAACACAATCAGGACTCTCAAAATCTTCGGCTCTTTACAAAGGTTTAAAAGAAGGTAATAAAATTCAACATATTCCTGAATCATTAAAAGGATATAGTAAATTAATTAAAGACAAAAGTTGTGTTAATTGGTTAGATTGGCAAAATAAAGGAGAACAGTTTCTTGAAATATCTGATGATTGTCCATATTGTACTTCACCAACAACTGAAAATAAAGAAACAATAAAATCAGTTTCTACATTTTACGATAAAACTGTAATAAAAAATTTTACTGTTATCATTGATTCACTTAAAAACTTGGGAGAATATTTTTCTGAAAATGCAAATATAACATTGCAAACTATAACAGAAAAACAATCAGGATTAGAAGAATCCGAAATGAATTATATAGTTACAGTAAAACAACAAATTGATGATTTGTTATTGAAACTAAAAGCTTTAAAAGGTTTATCTTCTGTAAGTTTCAGTGAAGATGAAAAAGTAGAAGAGAAATTAAATAACCTAAAAATAAACATAGAACTATTTGATAGATTCAAAGCAGAAAAGACAACTTCAATAGTTGAATCTTTAAATAGCTCACTTGACACAGTACTCAAAAAGGTAGGTCAACTTCAAGGCGAAATAAATAAACAAAAACGTTTAGTTAAAATCCTAATAGAAAAACACAAAAAAAGTATAAACTCATTTCTCACTAATGCAGGCTATAAATACACTATTGAAATTATAAATGATTCTAATAATTATAAGCTTTTACTACGCCATATTGAATCTGTTGGAATAATAAACGGAGGCAAACAGCATTTAAGTTTTGGAGAAAAAAATGCTTTTTCTCTTGTTTTATTTATGTATGAAGCATTATATAAAAAACCAGACTTAATAGTACTTGACGACCCAATTTCTTCTTTTGATAAAAGTAAAAAATATGCAATTATGCATATGTTATTTAGAGGAAAAAGTGGAGAATGTTTTTTAAATAAAAGTGTACTAATGCTTACTCATGACCTTGACCCTGTTATCGATACTATTAAAATACTCAAAGAGTTTAATAATTTATGTGAAGCAAATTTTTTAACAACTAAAAAGGGAATACTCACAGAAACAAGAATTAAAAAACAAAATTTATTGTCATTTGCGCAAATTTGTAAAAGTGCATTAGAATCAAGCTTGAACGATGTTGTAAAACTTATTTATTTGAGACGTCATTTTGAAATAATCGATGATTTAGGGAATGAATATCAAATTCTTTCAAATCTATTTCACAAACGAATGAGAGTCGATTGTAAAGACCAAAGAAAAGAAATAGGAAATGATTTAATGACAGAAATTGATTTTAATTCAGGAATATTAAAAATTATAGAATTTATTCCAAGTTTTAATTATGATACAATTTTAGCACAATTACAAGATTTAGAAACCTTAAAGACTTTATATAATGAAGTTGAAAACAGTTATGCAAAGTTGAACATATTTAGGCTTATTTATGATGAAAAACTTTCTGAAATACCAAGTGTATTAAGAAAGTTTATAAATGAAACCTTTCATATCGAAAATGAACTTATTTGCCAATTAGACCCAAACGAATATGATCTAATTCCCGATTTTATTTTGGAAGAATGTGATAAATTCATTTCAGAATAATATAACGTATAAAAAGAAACACTGGCTATAACAGCGGTTTTGCGAGTTTGCGAAATATGTGCAAAATTCACATCTATCTATCGCAAGAAATTTTATCTTAGCAGAAAAATCTCGGTTCCGAAGTTCGCAACCTCGCAAAGCCGCAAAACGTTGGCAGATATTTTGAGAAAAACAGACGGAATATATAACTTTAAACTTAAACAATTATGAAAAAAATTTTATTATTAGCTGTTATTGTTTTAACAAACTTTTCAGCATTTAGTCAAGATAATTTCAATGAGAAACCTTGGGAAAACAAAAATTATCCAATAATTATTGACCCATATAAAGGAAACAATCTTGATTTCGACAAAATAGTAACTGACAAAAGAGTTGCAGCAATTATCCATAAAGCTTCTCAAGGATTTAAAACTGATGGAAAATATATAGAAAGAAGTAAAATTGCACAATCAAAAAAGTTATTGTATGCGTCTTATCATTTAGGAACAAATGAAGACCCAATTAGACAAGCTGATTATTATTTAAGCGTTGTGAAAAATAATTTAGATGAACCAATGGCATTAGATATTGAAGATATTGGAGGGAATAATATAACACTTGACAATGCAGAAAAATTCATAAACAGAATTTATGAGAAAACAAAAAAATACCCTTTTATTTACGTTAATAATAAAGTATTTGATGTAATAAATTCAAAATATGACAGAAAAAGTTCATTTGCTAAATGTCCATTATGGTATGCACGTTTCGTAACAACTTTACCAAAATTGAATAATAAAGTATGGGATAAAGTTACAATTTGGCAATTTAGTTGTGAGATAAACTGCAAGCAAACAGGGAAATGTATTTATAATATTCCAGGAACATCATTTGATATTGATGTTAACGCATATAATGGAAGTTTAAATGATTTAATGGAATTTTGGAATAATAAAAAAACAAATTCAGTGACTGATTTAGATTCATTCATTAAACAAAATTTTAATAAATCCTCAAGAACTAAAAAAATTCAAATTGGAAAAGATAAACAATTCGATTGTGGATTTAACGAAGTTTATTTAGTTGAAGGATATAATGCAGATAATGAGTTAAAAGAAAGATATATGATTTACAAAAAAGGAGATAATTTTATTAAATCAAATGATTTTATAAAGTGGTGCGCTGAACAAATTAACTTTTTTAATTTACCAGAATTTGCAGATTTAGTAGACGAAAACCAAAAAAATGAAGCACTAAATAGAATGAGTATTACATACCAAGATATTACAGAATTTAGTGTAAACTTTGTTTCTTCAATTCCTGAAAACATTCCAGACGAACCAACTGGAAAATATGTGACTTTTGTCAGTAGTAATGATTTGTTTAGTTATAATTTTCCAACAAAAATTGAATGTGAAAAGTAAAAAAACATCTGCCAACAGCGGTTTCAAGAAATGGCGACAAAACTGCTAAATTCACGTTTTTCTTTCGCAAGAAAACTATCTTAGTGGAAAATATGCGGTTACGAAGTTCGCAACTTCTTGAAGCCGCCAAACGTTAACTGCTATTATCGAATCACGAACGTATAAAATCGAATCAAATCGAATCATTTTAAAAATATTTTTATATTTGCAAAATGGAAAATAATGTTTATAACTTCAAAATTAACATCGATTGGGAGTTAATTGGTGTAATAAGTCAAATTGACCGATTTGATGCTTCTTGGACAACTATTGAAAAAAAAGAAAGTCAAAGTCTTAAACAATTAAAATCAATTGCAACTGTTAGAAGTGTTGGAGCTTCAACAAGAATTGAAGGTTCAAAAATGAGTGATGAAGAAGTAAATGTTTTACTTCAAGAATTAGATATTACAAAATTAGAAGATAGAGATTCCCAAGAAGTTGTTGGTTATTTTAATGCTTTTGACATCATTTCTGAATCATTTTCAAATATTGACGTTTCAGAAAGTCGTATTAAAAGTTTGCATATTATCCGGATGAAGCATAGTGAAAAAGATGAATGGCATAAAGGAAAATACAAGCTCCATAGCAACGCAGTTGAGGCAAATTTTCCTGATGGAACAAAACAAATAGTCTTTCAAACAACAGAAGCAGGTTTTCCAACTGAAGATGCAATGAGAGCTTTAATAAATTGGTATAACAGAGATTCAATAACTCATCCATTAGTAAAATGTTCATTATTCACCTATGAATTTTTAAGTATTCATCCTTTTCAAGATGGAAATGGAAGATTGAGTAGATTAATTTCATCACTTTTATTACTAAAAAATGGATATAATTGGATACAATATGTAAGTTTTGAACACGAAATAGAAAATAGAAAACCAGAATATTATAGAGTTATAAGAAATTGTCAAAGCCAAAGACCAAATGAAAACGTAAGCGATTGGAGTAATTTTTTCTTTGATGCACTTAAAAACATTCAAGAACAATTAATGTTAAAATTAAAACATAATGGAATTGAAATACAACTTTCACCAAGAGAAAAATCTATATTAACCTTCATAGAAAATAATGTTGGTTGTAAATCAGGTGAAATTGCCAAAAAATTAGGAATTCCAAGTCCAACAATTAAACGTATATTACCAGAACTAATAGAAAAAAACTTAATAGAAAGACACGGTATCGGACCAAGCACAAATTATTCCATAAAATAACGGCAGTTAACAGCAGTTTCAAGAAATGGCGAGAAATGTGGTAAATTCACGTTTATTTTTCGCAAGAAATTTTATCTTAGCGGAAAATAATCGGTCACGAACTTCGCCACTTCTGCAAGCCGCAAAACGTTAAATAAACAATCAAAAAAAATTTATTTTCGAATATCACCCACAAAAAAACCGTCTCGTTATAAAACAAGACGGTTTTCTATATCTTTAAATTAAATTCTTAGAACTTAATTACACTTTTCATTTTCTCGGTTTCTTCATCTACCAATTCATCATCTACCAAGATTTTACCAGAATGCTCATCGATGATAATTTTCTTTCTTTGGGCAATTTCCATTTGCTTTTGCGGTGGAACAGTGAAGAAAGAACCTTTTGGAGCTCCTCTTTCTAAACCAACAACTGCAAGACCGTTTCTACAATTAATGCGTATTCTATTGTAAGATTTCAACAAACGAGCATCTATTTTAGAAGAAAATTCTTCAGATTTTTTAAGCAAATATTCCTCTTCTTTTTGAGTTTCTGCTACCAAACCTTCTAATTCTACTTTTTTGAATTTCTCATGTGTTTTTAGATCAGAAATTTTTGAAAGCAATTCATCTAAAGTTTCTTTTTTGTACACTACTTTCAAATCAAACTCGTTGATTCTTTTTTCAGCCAATTGAATTTCTAAATCTTGAAATTCTATTTCTTTGTCCAGAGCTTCAAATTCTTTGTTGTTTCTTACATTATCTTGTTGAGATTTGTATTTTTCTATCAAAGATTTCGCATGATTGATCACCTCTTTTTTAGTATTGATGTCATCTGTTTGCTCTTTCAATTCTACCTCATATTTTTCTGCTCTTTTTTGCAGACCTTCTATTTCTATTTCTAGATCTTCTACTTCAATAGGAAGTTCTCCTCTAGTATTGCGTATTTCTACTAATCTAGAATCTATAATTTGCAAATCATAGAGTGCTCTTAGTTTTTCTTCTACTGAAATTTCGTTTATTTTCTTTGCCATATTCTTATATGAAATAATTTACTGGATTCGTTTTTTCCACAGATTTTGAGATTGCAAATTTAGGAAATTTTTCCGACAATATATCAATTATTTGCTGAACTACAAATTGCTCCGATTCAAAATGCCCAATATCGCACAAAAGCATTCTGTTTTCTGCCTGAAAAAAATCGTGGTATTTCAAATCTCCAGTGAGATAAGCATCACAATTTACAGCTTTTGCCGCAGAAATTCCGGAACTTCCACTTCCACCTAAAACGCCAACAATACGTATTTTTTTATTTTTAAAATCAGAATGTCTTATCATTTTTAAATTAAATTTTTCTTGCACCATTTTCAAAAATTGTTCCTCCTCCATTTCATTTTCTAATTCTCCAAATCTACCCAAACCAACATGCTGATTTTCATTCTTCAAAGTATATAATTGATAAGCAACTTCTTCATAAGGATGAGCGTTTTTCATCGCAGCAAGAATTTTATTTTGTTTAAATTTTTCAAAAATCACGGAAATTTGTACTTCATCTGCATTTTCACGGACATTTATTGCTCCTGAATAACGATTTGCATTTCTCAACGGACGAAAAGTTCCATCACCAGAAATTTGAAAACTGCATTCGTCATAATTTCCAATATTTCCTGCACCAGCTTCAAATAAAACGTTTTTTAATACTTCTGCATTTTCAGTTGGTACATAAACCGAAAGTTCAACCAAATGCTCTTGTTTCGGCATCAGAATTTTCTGATTTTTCAATCCTAATTTTTCGCAAATTCCGAAATTCACTCCAAAAATGTCATTATCAAAAGCTGTATGAATGGCATAAATCGATATTTTATTTTCAATAGCTTTTAACACCGTTCTTTCCACATAATTTTTGCCCGTTATCGATTTTAAACCAGAAAAAATAATGGGATGAAAACAAATAATTAAATTCAAATTTTTAGAAATAGCTTCGTTTACAACATTTTCTAGCACATCATGAGCAACTAAAATCCCCGAAATATCTCGATCTAAATTTCCACAAAGCAAACCTACATTGTCATAATCTTCTGCCAAAGCAAGTTGGAAAGAGTTTTCTACTATTTGGATGACGTCTTTTAATTTCATTTCAAAATTTTCAGCAAATTACTAAATTTTCCATACATTTAAGACTTATAAAAACATATGATTCCAAAAAAAGAACATAATCTCGTCCCAGAAAGTGGTTGGAAACGCAGAGTATTTCTAATTATTTATTACTCTAATACAAGAGCAGGAAAGTTTTTTGATCTAGTTTTAATTTCCATGATTCTTACAAGCACGATAGTTATCATGCTAGAAAGTATGTCTGCAGTAGATTTCAGATTTCACAAGTTTTTCGTGATTACAGAATGGACAATTACCGTATTTTTCACGATAGAATATATTTTGAGGATTTTAGTAGTAAAAAACAAGAAACAATACATTTTCAGTTTTATGGGGATTATAGATTTGCTTTCTATATTGCCTTTGTATCTAAGTTTATTCTTCCATTTTACAAAATTTTTGTGCATTATTCGACTTTTAAGAATTTTGAGAGTATTCCGAATTCTAAACCTGCTGGATTATATGAACGATGGGCAATACATCATGAAAGCCCTAAAAAGCAGTTCCCGAAAAATCTATATTTTTCTACTTTTTATAATAATTTTAGTAACCATTATTGGATCCGTAATGTTTGTAATTGAAGAAGGACATAACGGATTTACAGATATACCAACAAGTATTTATTGGGCAGTTGTAACCGTAACTACTGTTGGATACGGAGATATTGCACCAATTACACCATTAGGAAAATTACTTTCTGTTGTTTTGATGTTGTGTGGATATAGCATTATTGCAGTACCTACAGGAATAATGACGGCAGAAATGCGAAAAAAAGTAAGTGGAGATAGAATTTGCCAAAGATGTGGAACAGAAGATATTGCAGAAGATGCGAGATATTGCAGACGATGTGGAGAAAAATTACCAGAAATAGTGGAATAAATAGGGTGAAGAATTTGTTCAAATTTATAGAATGATTTGCAAACAAGTATTATTTAATCATCTATACAAATCCAAGTCAATATAATTGTTGTTTTTTAATAATTGCTGTTCTGCATGTTTTTGCTCTTCTCTTTGTTGCTTTTTAAAATCAAGTTCATTGCCATGAATATCGACACGCTTTCCATTAAAAAGACCAGGATTGATATTCATAAACTGATCCATTGCTCCTATCGGATTTTTATGGAAATTATTCCAGACCTTATTAAATTGCACTTTATTTATTAGAATTGGTTTAAGAAATGGTTTATCAATAAGATTAGTCTCTGAATTAAGAGTTTCATAATTTTCTATTAATAAAAAAGAATGTTGGTTTTTTAAATCATTTACTTGAACGATTAATCCTGGTAAATTTCTGAAAACATATGGTCCATCTTGAATCGGAATTTCTGTGGTAAACCATGCTTCCCACGTACGTCCACCATAATTGATTTCAGCTTTTTGACAATTATAATTTTGTATTATTTTTTTTTCATTTGTAAGCTTCCAATTTATTAGTTGTTCTTGTGAAACTTTAAATGGTTGAATACCAACATACTCAATAGAATAAGTGTTTTTCTCACTTTTGAAAACATTATTTATAAATAATCCTTTAGCAAGTTTAATGTTAGCTGGGTTTTCATTATTCTTAACAGCATGCGCAATAGCTGAATCTCTTTTCACACCATTATCACTCACAAATTCAGAATGGTTATCAAAAATTTCTAACCTCGTTTCTTCATACAGCAAACTATCCATTTTTGTAGAATCTGGCAAAAATCTGTATTCATAAATGAATCTATGAGTTTGAGAATTTGCCAATGCAAAAACTAAAAAGAATATGATAATTTGAATTTTCTTTGTCATAAAAAATTTGTTAGATAAAATTAATACATTCCACAAATATACACACTTTAACGATTTTAAAAACAAAAAACACTATCGTTGGAAAGTGGTTTATTTATTTGCTGGTGCAAGTTTCAAGCTTGTATCGAAATTTCTAAAAACTTTATGCGAACGAGCGAAGACGCTCGCACGAGCTTGGGTGAAAATACCTACACAATTTACTACTGTGCAGGTAATACAGTATATTTTCAATTGGTTTTTGATTAAAAAGACTTCTCTCAAAATTTTAGTTTACTCAAATTTACTGCTTTTCTGAACATTGCTCAAATTCGGGAGACTTTGCCTTTACTTTGAATTGTGATAAAATTCTTAAATTTATTCAAA
>CAXYUO010000090.1:0-9981 GCA_964292185.1 uncultured Frigoriflavimonas sp. | reverse complement strand
TAGCGGAGAAATATCCAAAAGTAAAGTTATTTCAACATTCTGATAAAAAAAATCACGGAGCGGGAGCAAGTAGAAATCTTGGAATGCAAAAAGCGACCGGAGATTTTATCGCTTTTTTGGATGCAGATGATTATTATCTTCCAAATCGATTTGATGCAGAAAAAGAACTCTTCAAAAATCCTGAAGTAGAAGGCGTTTATGGCGCAATTGGCGTTCATTATTATTCCGAGAAAGCGAAAGATCAATTTTATTCCCTTTTTGGTGAAAGATTGACTACTGTTTACAAAAAACATGCGCCAAAAGATGTTTTTCGAGGACAATTGGGAATGCTAGGAAGTTTCGGATTGTTCAGTATTATTGCTTTAACCATCAGAAAATCTGCTTTGGATAAAAAACTTTCTCCGATGATGAAAACGCATCTACGATTGCATCAAGATACCGAGTTTTTGTTTCGACTTTCGTATTTTTTAGATTTATATCCAGGAATTTTGGATAAAGCAGTTTCTAATCGAGGTGTTCATGAAGAGAATCGAATTACGCAAGTGGATAGTGGAAAAGTGAAACCCTCTATTTCTAAAGTTTTGCTTTGGACAGAAGTAAAAAAATGGGCTGAAAATGAGCCAAATTTTCCAAAAGATGAGTTGCTTCATATAAAAAGAGTACATCGCAGTTTTGAAATAGCAAATGCTTCTTCCGTCAAAAAATGGGGAATGATTTTGAAATATCTAATTGTAGATTTTAGAAGTATTCGGTCTGGTTTGTATAATATAAATTTTCGGAAAAATTTATTCTGAAAGATGCAAACAAACTGCTCCCCAAGAATATCCAACTCCAAAACCGACAAGCATGATGGTTTTATCTTTACCTTTTAAATTGTTTTTTAGAACTAAAGGAATGGATGAAGAAACCGTATTTCCAGTGTTTTCCATTTCAATTTTGAATTTATTTTCTGGAATTCCAATTCTTTTTCGTAGAAAATTGAGCATGAATGTATTTGCTTGATGAAAAATAAATGAATCTATATCATCGACTTTATCAAAACCATTTTTACTTAAATTTTCTTTTACTAATGGTGGAATGTTTTTGGAAGTGAAATTGAAAATCTCTGAACCATTCATGTAAAGAAAATTATCTAAATCATCTTTTAAATAATTTTTATTTTTTGTAGCTCCATTCTTTACAATCAAGTTTTGAAAACCACTTCCGTCTGTTCCCAGAGAAAATTTACCAATCTTATATTTTCCCTTATTTGAAATGAGCGTCGCAGTTGCTCCATCTCCAAAAAGACTAATATTCCCTTTGTCATCCGGATGAATATGTTTGGAATACGTTTCTGCAGTTACCACCAAAACATTATTAAAATTACCAGAAGAAACCAAAGAATCTGCCAAAGAAAGCCCATAAATATAGCCGGAACAACCTTGATTAATATCTATTGCTCCACAAGATTTATTTAGTCCTACTCGATCTTGAACGATACACGCAGTTGCTGGCAAATAATAATCTGGACTTTGAGTTACCAAAATTAAATAATCAATCTCGTCTTTTTCAATAGGATTTTCAGACAAAAGATTTTCAATTGCAGAAACAGCAATATCCGAAACAAATTCATTTTCCTTCGTTATATATCTGTTTTTTACGCCTATTTTATTAAATATCTTTTCACTATCCCATTCCGGAAATCGGTCTGCAATATCTTCATTTGAGATTTTTACAGAAGGGATATAAGTGGAAATACATTGTATAAAAGCCATATTATTTTTGAGATTTTACATAATTAAATAATTCTTGAACGCTTTTGAAAGAACTCATTTTTTCTGGTGCAACATCAACTTCATACTCATCTTCAATCATAATTTTTACAACCATAGAAGTAAGCGAATCCCAAAAAGATTGTTTTATATAATCCATTTCTGGATTTACTTCTACCGACACATCTTCTAATTGTTCTTTAAATTTCTCTATAAAAGTACTGATTTCCATATTTATTTATTTTTTAATTTTTTACCTAATAAAAATTTCTTTTCAATGATATTATTATACTCATTTACCACAAAACATTTATTTTTTAAATGAAATTTAAGTGCTGGATTTTTTTCATCAACTTCCAACTCGTAATAATCGGTTTTCAACTTTTTTTCAAATTCTCTTGTTAAGAGAAATCCTATTCCACTTCCTTGCGCTTTTTCAAGCAAAGCCATATAAACAAATTGTACTTTACATGCAGAAACATATTGCTCCTTCAATAATTTTGCAGCGAAAAAGAAAATTAATTTCGGATTAAATATAAGAACTTTTAAAGAATTCCAAATGAAATATAATAAATGATCATTTTTTAATTTATTAAAAGTTTCATCTACATGATATGTTCCAAATGCAAAACCTAATAATTCATTTTCAGACCAATAGCCAATAAGAATATTGTCATCTTTCAATTGGTAACTATAAAATTTTTCAATAAACGAAAGTGGGTAATATTGCAAAATACTCGGCAAAAATTTCTTGTGAATTTCGGCAACTTGCTTGAGGTCTTTTTCTGTAATTTCTTGTATCATTTCAGCACTTTATAGATGAATTTTGGTCCTAAAAAATTCGCAATTTTTACGGGGAACTTTTTCCAAACTTGAATTAAAAATTGCACAATTTTATTC
The DNA here is from genome assembly GCA_964292185.1 of uncultured Frigoriflavimonas sp. Lineage (GTDB taxonomy): Bacteria > Bacteroidota > Bacteroidia > Flavobacteriales > Weeksellaceae > Frigoriflavimonas. The sequence goes on along the minus strand of CAXYUO010000090.1, from coordinate 7,330 downwards.
TCTTCTTCGTTTTGATGGGTAGATTTATTCAGATAATAATAATATAATTGAACTTCTTCTGCGCCCCAAGATTTTTTGTAAGGTGCTGTTCCTTGGTCTTTTTTACTTCTTCCTAAATCAAAAAATTTTACACCTTTTTCTATTGCATGACCCATTATTTCCCAATACAAAGCATTATTCAAAGAAAGATAATTGTACTGTTTTAAAGTTGCTGCATAAGGATGATAAATAGAATGCGGATCTTGGATCAGACAAGCTGCACTTGCTGGTTTTCCGTCAATATACATCACGATAAATTCTGCGGAAAAATCTTCACTTTTACCCAATTCTTCTACAATATTTTCATAAAATTCTTTGCTGTGCGTTGGCGTTCCCAAATCTCTCCAAGCGGTAGAAATGACCGTGTAGAAATCATCTAACAAATCCAAAGTTCCAAATTTTACAGTGTAGTTTGATTTTTGGGCTTTTCTAACTTGATTTCGGGTTTTAGATTTTACAGAATTTTTCCAGACTGCATCTTTTCCGGCACTTAAATCCAGCAAAAAAGTATAATAGTCTTTAATTAAAACATGCTCAATTTCATTTGAAATATTGATTGGAGAACGGTATTTTAAAAGAATCGGAGTGGTAATTCCGTTCAAATCTTTTTTAGTTAAAGTGATGGATTCGTCCAAAGTTCCACCATCTGTAATATAAGGCGAATTCACGAGCATTTCTTTGGTTCCGGAAAGAATGATTTCGTCTTTTCCGAAAGAAATTTCTTTGCTTTTCAGCGGATAAGTTTTAAATGCCACATCCTTCCAAAAGCGGGAATCGGAAAACTTATTTTGCAATTTCATATTCTTTAAAATTTTTGTTGAAACATAGTTCAAATTCAGATTTTCGATGCGCATCAATAAAAAAACTTACAAATCTTGGATCCAAAGTTTTATAATATTCTGAATAGTCACAATTTGCTAATGCAGGATGCAACATTATCTCAACAGTTTCGTAAGTTTTGCTATTTTTTAAAAAATTGAAGAGATTATCGCCATTGATTTCGCAAGTATTCATCATGGAATAAAAGCCAATTTTTCCCGAATTTCCATTAAAAGCGGAAAGAAATTTCAATAATAAAAGTTTAATTACATTGCTTATTGAAGCCGTTTTTCCGTTAAATTTCCAACTTTCAAAAAGACCTTCGTTGATTTCTCTTATTCTTGGAATCCCGTGTTTTTTGGCTAATTTTTTTACGATATTATTGATGGAAGGAATTACATGAACGTGTTCGTGACCGTCGATATGGGAAATTTCTATTCCGGAATTTTTAATTTTCAGAATTTGTAATTCTACTTCTTTTTCTATGGAATTTAATACTTTTTTACTTTTATTTTTAAAAAGTAAACTAACAAAAGTATTTTTCAGAATTCCTTTTTCTGTCAAAATATTATCAGAAAATAATGCTTTTGCACACGATAAATTTACATGAACTCCGATCTGAAGATTTTTAGCATTTGGAATTACATTTTTCACGGCATCTTCAAAATATTCTGTGTTCGCCATCAAACTTGCGTGAGATAGAAAACCTTCTGAATTGGCTTTAAGAATGGCTTGATTCACTCCCAAAGAAAATCCAAGATCATCTGCATTGATAATGAGTTTTTTTACCATTATTTTTCTTTTAAAGAATGAAGTTGATAATGCAGTTTAAGATTATTTTCTTCAGTTGTATCATTAGAAGCATCATTATCAATATAATCTTCGCCAGATTCTAGAAATATTTTCCGATTAAAATAATTTCCAAAATCTGATTGATAATAATTCAAATGATGATCTAATACAATATCTTTTGTTAGTTCTCGCTTTTGTAGAATTTCTGAAACTATTCGATTAAAATCTTGATTTGCTCTAAAAGTCATAAAAACACTTAATCCAAAAAAGATTAAAAGAAAACCGTACAATATGATATTACTTAATTTGCTATAATTAAAATTAAATAGTTTTAATAAAATTTGAAAAACAATAATCATTAAAATACTATTTGAAAAGAAAATTAATCGTGTACCAATAAGTGGAGAAATTGCAACAACACATAATGGAAGTAAAAATAATAAAATCCAAAACAATATTTTTTCTCTTTGGTAGAAAATACTTTTAATTTTTGATCTCCATAAAATAATTGCTAAAAAAACTGCAAATATTAATACTAATATTTCTTGATTATAATAAAAATAAGTCTTGAAAATTTTTATCCAATTCGTTATATATTCACCAAATCCTATATCGAAAACAGATTTTCCAACTACTTTTTGTTTTATTCTATTTGCTGGTGCAAAAAATAAAAGTGCATAGCCTATTATAATAAAGAAAGGCAATACTATCATTTTGAAATTTGGTAGTATTTTGTTTTTTATGAAATAAATAAAAGCAAATAGGAAAGAAATTCCCACTAAAACTGGCGGAACATGCTCATTACTCATTCCTATAAATACTCCGAAAATCAGAAGCGCAAATAAAGGAACTTTTTTTAATAAAGATTTATTTCCATAAAGATAGAATTCACTAATTAAGTACACATAAAACAAGTAAAAAACGTGAGTAAGCGTATAATTGGTACTAAATGGAGTATAGTAAAACATTTCTCCAAAATAATTAATAAAAAAGATGAAAAATCCTGATAACCAAAGAAATTTCTGAACTTCTTTTACTTGCTTAAAGTTTGGAAATTTTCTATAAATATTTAAAAACAATACAGTAATAAATGCATTGAATAATAAAACCCCAAAAAAAACCTCTAAGAGAATATTTCTTGAAATTAAATTTGAAAAAAATTGACCTATTCTTGGATTCCCTATAAAATAGGAAATATAATATTCTTCAAATGGAGATGGATGGTTTATTTTATTTTGATAATAAAATTCATCTCTGGAAATGGGATAAAAATAGCAACTCAATGCGATTGCAATATTGATAAATATTAAAATAAAATAGGGGAAATTACTCTTTTTCATTCTTCAAAACTTCATTAAAATATAACGGACGATTTTTAACTTCAATATGAATTCTGCCAATATATTCGCCGATAATTCCTAAAAAGAAAATAATAAGCGAACAGAAAAAAATCATCACCGATAATAGGGTTAAAAACCCGGTTTTTGGCTCGTGATTGATGTAGCTGCTGTAAATAGAAAATGCCAGGAAAAAGATAGAAAATATACAACCTAGAATTCCAAAAAAAGTGGCTATTCTTAAGGGTTTTATAGAAAATTGTATCACACTATCTATGGCTAATTTGTACAAATTCCAAAAATTATAGTTGCTTTTTCCAGCATGTCTTTTTGGTGCCACAAATGGAATAACATGTGCATCTTGCAAACCAACCAAAGAAAGCATTCCGCGGAACATTCGATCGGTTTCATTCAAACTATTGATCCACAGAACATATTTTTTATCCAGCAATCTAAAATCTGGCATATTTCTCGGAATTTTCACATCAGAAAGCGTGTTTAATATCCAATAATAGGTATTTCCTAAAATTCTATACCTCCATCCTTTGTCTTCATTATCTGTTCTTTGGGTAAGAATTAATTTGTGATTCTTTTGCCACAATTTCACCATTTCTATTGCTATTTCTGGTGGATGTTGTAAATCTGCATCCATAAATATAACCGCAAACTCGTGGTCTGCTTTAGTGTTTTGTTCTGCTACGTAATTTAATCCTGCCGTCATCGCAATTTCATGTCCAAAATTTTTGCTTTGGTTGATGATTACAATTCTATCTTCCTGTTTTTGAAGCCCTTGCAGAAGTGCTAAAGTTTTATCTTTGGATCCATCGTTTACAAATACAAGCTCGTAATCTTTAAATGAAATAGAAAGCAAATTCTCCTTTAAGCGTTCTGCAAGGATAAGCAAATTGTCTTGCTCATTGTAACAGGAAATGATAAAGTAAATTTTTTTCATAGTTAATTTCGTTAAAAAAAGGCATTAAATCATTATTTTGATTTCTATTACCTCCAACTTTCTATATTTGCAAAAATACTGAAAATTAATTGATGCTTGTTTTATTGAAGCTTTTAATTATTTTCTTATTACTTCTAAATATACATTTAAACTATCTGCAAATATTTTACTAAATTTTTTAGCACCACGTTGGTTTAAATGTCCGTTGTCTTGGGCATTTTTGCTGGAGTAAAAATCTTTAAATTTCTTTCTAGATGTAAAATCCAATATTTTTGTATTAGATACTTCTTTGAGGAAAGACAAATCATAAGGTTCTGTAAAAATTGGAGAAACAAGCACTAATTTTATACCTCTCTTATCACATTCATTATTCAGAGAAATTATTTCGTTTTCCCATGAAGTATTCATTTTTATCATTTTTAATGGTTCATTTCTTTTTAAGAATAGCTGCATGGTATCTTTTACGTAATAATCTCTCTGTGTTTTCACGCTAGTAGATCTATTGTATTCTTTTTCCAAAGGATAATAGCCATCTCTATAATCGGCAGAACCTTGGTCTATAAAATAATTGGTTTGATCTAATTTTTTTAAATAAAAAACATTGATGAAATAGTGTTCAAATGCTGTATAGATTCCATCCCAATCTTTACTTTCCCAGTAATAATTACTTTCAAAAATGCTAGTACGAAGATCATGGTAATATAAAGCCTTAGTAGACAAGACATTGCTTTCCAGTGGTAATAAACCCTGCAATTCAAAAAATAAATACTTAACATTTTTATCCAATTTCAATTGATGAAATATATAGCTACTTTCTGTAAAAAAACTTCCACCAGTAGCCATATTATAAGCTTTTATTTGATGATGAGTAACAGAATCTAAAATTGCTGGATCTAAATGACGGTACATTCTACTGCTTCCCAAGATAATAGCGTTATACTTTTCACTGTTTTTTTCATAAAAAGCTGCTTTTTGACGCATCGTTCCGTTTCCATAAAATTTATATTTATAAACGGTTAATAGTATTAATCCAAAAACCAGAAATAAAGAAATCCATCCAACAAGCTTTAGTAAAAATTTTTTCATGTCTTAAAATTGAAAATATATAAATTCATTATTACCAAAATTGGCAAATACTAAAATTAAAACCATAATTGCAGCATACACTACTCTTCTTATCCAAGGATTCCACCTTTCAATTTCTAGCCCATGGTTTTGACCTCTATTACTCCATTCTATACAAAGCATTACCAAAATAAGCATAATTTCTTTTTTAGGTATTGGCTTCGGAAATTGCAAAATACTACTGCTGAAAATATCGCTAATGTATTGCAAAGCAACCGTCATACTTTCTGCTCGAAAGAAAATCCATGCGAAACAAACAAGTGCAAATGTGAGTACAATATTAAAGAAATCTCGAAAAGTTGGTAATAATCTGCCCAATGCAACAACTTCCAAGTTATTTCTATTTTTATCTCTGATTAAAAGTGGCAGAAAAAACAAAGCATTCAAACCTCCCCAAACTATAAAAGTCCAGTTGGCACCATGCCAAAATCCGCTCACTAAAAAGATGACGAAAGTATTGCGAATCTTCATCCACATTCCACCTCTACTTCCACCTAAAGGAAAATACACATAATCTCTAAACCAAGAAGACAGTGAGATGTGCCATCTTCTCCAAAATTCTGCAATATCTCTAGAAAAATAAGGGAAAGCAAAGTTTTTCAACAATTCCATTCCGAACAATCTGGATGTTCCTAATGCGATATCCGAATAACCAGAAAAATCTCCATAAATCTGGAAGGCAAACAATAGTACCCCTAAAACCAATCTACTGGCAGGTTCTTGATCATGGTTGGCGAAAATTTCATTCACAATAGGAGCACAATTATCTGCAATGACCATTTTTCTGAATAATCCCCACAAAATTTGTCGAATACCATTTGCGGCTTGTTCGTAATTGAATATTCGGATTTTTTTTACTTGAGGCAAAAGATGTGTGGCTCTTTCTATAGGACCAGCTACAAGCAAAGGAAAATAACTTACGAATAGTGCATAATCAATTGGGTTTTTCTCCGCTTTTATTTTTTTCTTGTACACATCTATAATGTAGGATAAACCATGAAAAGTATAAAATGAAATACCTATTGGAAGTATAATTTTTAAAGTCCAAGGATGAATTATAAACCCAAAACCGCTTACTAAATCAGCAAAACTATCTATGAAAAAATTATAATATTTAAAAAAACCAAGGAAACCAAGATTTATAGCAATGCTAGTAACCAGCCAAAATTTTGCTGTTTTGTTGTTCTTACTTTTCTCTATTTGCAAACCCGAAAAATAATCTAAAGCTATAGAAAACATTAGTAAAAATAAAAAACGCCAATCCCAACAAGCATAAAAGTAAAAGCTTGAAATTAAAAGCAGAATATTCTGCGCCTTTTTAATATTCTTAAAAACAAACCAATACAGAAAGAATACAATGGGCAAAAAAATTGCAAAAGAAATAGAATTAAATAACATTTATATTTTTTTGGTTTTCTAAATAAGCTTCTTTTTCGCTACTGTGAAATAATTTCCTTTGCCACAATTTCCGAAAATTTATTCATAGATTTTGTATCTAAATGTACTTCATCTACATATTTAAAATTATTTTCAGATAGATTATAATTTTTATAAGGTACTTTTAAATCACGGCTGATTTTCATTATTTTTTCATCAAAATCAGGATAATAATTGTTTTCTATTTTATAAGGTACTTTTGCAATAGGTGTTCTAACAAGTATTACTTTACCATGTTTTTTTAAAAGTTCTATGGTTTTTGCTAAATATTCTAATCTCAATTTTGAAGTTTTCAAACCCGCCATTTTTTGATCAAATAACTTCATCGCTTTGTCATTCCATTCTGTTCTTGTTTTATCAGAAACTACTCTTACTATTGTTGTTTCCACTCTTCCATTATCTAAAATATTAATTTTTCCGATTACATCTTTTGGTGGGATAATTTTACTATTTAATTCTTTGGTAATTGAAAAATCAAAACTTTCTACCAAATATTCTACATTAGGATTAATAGACACCATGGAAGTTTTCGCAACAGATTTATCGTTTTCGATATAAAACTCCGGACTATCTGGTTTACTTTTATCCACCATCAAAGCTGTGGGTTCTACGGTTACGATAAACAAGCCATCTTCAGAATTCGGCAGAATTTTTTTCTCAATAGATTCCAAATATTTCGGACCAAATGGAGAATGTGCCCATGTAAAAGCATAATTGTAAAATTGAACATGTGGAAATTTACCATTTGTGATACTATCCAAAATTGCAGGATTCATTCCACCTGCTCTTGAACTTCCCAGAATCAAAGAATTTTGTTGTGGTGAGGTAA
>CAXYUO010000089.1:0-10156 GCA_964292185.1 uncultured Frigoriflavimonas sp. | reverse complement strand
AAATATAAGTATTTTGCCCCAATTTTGGGGCAAAATTTTATCGGACAGTAGTGCTAATTAAAATTAAATAAAATTATTCGCTGATAAAATACCGAACATTTTCTATCGGTCTTCCTATCATTGCTAAACTTCCTTTTATTAAAATTGGACGTTGAATAAAATTCGGGTTTTCTAATAAAATTTGAAATATTTCTTCTTCAGATTGCTCTTTCATTCCAAATTTTTCTATGTATGCTGGATCAAAAGAACGGGCAATTTCTTTGGCAGATTTTCCTAGTTTTTTCAAAACTGTTTTTAATTCTAATGTAGAAAGTGGATTATTTATAATGTCAATAATCTCGAAATACACGCCGTTTTCATCTAATAATTCTAGAATACCACAAGATTTTGAACAAGAACTATTGTGTAAAACTTTTATCATTATTTATATTTGAAATTTAGAATAAACCGTTTAATTCTGCATCTATTTTTTCTAAAATCAATCCAAAATCTTCTGGACTTTCTACAAAATCTAAATCATCTACTTCTATCACAAGAAGTTTTCCTTCATCATAACTGCTGATCCATTTTTCGTATTTTTCATTCAATTTCGCAAGATAATCTATGGAAATACTGGCTTCATATTCCCTTCCTCTTTTGTAAATTTTCTTCACAAGATTTGGGACATCCGATTTCAAATAAATCAATAAATCTGGAGCAGAAACAAAGTCTTTCATCAATTTGAAAACTGAAAGATAATTATTGTAATCTCTTTCTGTAAGCAGATTCATATCATTCAGGTTTTCTGCAAAAATGTGAGCATCTTCGTAGATTGTTCTATCTTGAATGATGTCTTTTCCACTTTCTCGGATTTCTTTCACTTGGCGAAATCTACTTCCTAAAAAATAAATTTGAAGTGCAAAACTCCATTGGCTCATATCAGAATAAAAATCTTCTAAATAAGGATTGTGATCTACATCTTCAAACTGTGCTTCCCATTTATAATGTTTTGCCAACATCGTGGTCAATGTAGTTTTTCCTGCTCCTATATTTCCTGTAATTGCAATGTGCATAAGTAGATTTTAAAATTTATAGCCTGTTTAAATTTTTTAAAAATAAAATTTGAACCACAAAAGTAAAAAAAGAATGAGCTTATTTTATACGCTTTAAATTTAAAATAAGGTATTACACTTATTTTAAATTTAAAACGCGTTTAATTTCCTTAAACTTTAGTCGCTTTTGTGGTTCAATATTATTTTAAAAAGTCTTTTATTCTGATTTTTTTTGAATGGGGTAAAGATAAATTTTATTGTCTATCACTTCAAAATATGTGTTGCTATTTTTATCCACAATTTTAGCATTTGATTTTGAAAAGACTGATTTTGAAGTAAAATTTGGAGAAATTTCTAAAATATTGTCTTTTCCTAAAATCAAAATAGCTTCATTTTCTCTACGTAATCTTTTAGAATTTTTTATCTCTAAAGTAAAAAGCTGTTTTCCTTTAAAATTAAAAATTGAGAAATCTTTTTCTGTCAAAACGTAGATTTTATCATCAAAAACCAAAAGATCTTTTACATTTTCTACTTTGAAAAATACGGGATAAGATTGCAAAATTTCATCTTTCCGAAATCTGTATAGCAAAAGCCGTTTTGTGCTTTCATCTAATAGCCAAATTTGCTGTTGATCTTCTACAAAAGCCATTTTTATAAAGCCAAATTTGTTTAAATTTATTTTTTGAATTTCTACTAAATTAGCATCAACCAATTTTATTTCTTGAGCATTTTCGGAGAACATTACAATATTTAAGGGATTTTGAATATCTTGAATTTTGTAGGGAAAAGTAAGTCTCATTTTCCCTAATTGTCTTCCTAGAGAATCATATTTTGTAAAGCTAAAATCTTTATTTCCGTACAAATAAATATTACCATAATCATCTGCAAATAAATTTCCTACTTCTTTCACTTTCAAAGTATCGATAGGAAGAGATTTCTGAGCAGAAAAATTCCCAAATAGAAGAAAGAAAAAAGGAATGAGGTATTTCAATATTTTGATTTAGATTATTTTAAGCTAATTTCATAAATCTTTGACCATAATTTTCCGGTAACTAACATATTATCTCCTTTGAAAGCAATTCCATTGAGTACATCATTTCCAGGTTCTTTTGTGTTCAATTCTGTAATTTTTGTAAAGTCTATTTTTGCTACAACTTCCCCATTTGCAGGATTTATTTTAAGAATTATTGGTTTTTGCCAAACGTTTGCATAAATGAATCCGTTGTGATATTCCAGTTCATTCAATTGATCATAAGCTGTAGAATTTCCTGCTACAGAAATGTATTTCACCAATTTTGAAGGATCTGAAACATTTAAAAAGTAGAGATTTTTTGTACCATCAGAAGCTATTAAATTTTTGCCATCATAAGTTAAACCCCAACCTTCGCCTATTATACTAGGAAATGCAAACTGTCCTAAAAGTTTAAAAGAATTTTTATCATAAATAAACCCAACTTTCGATTTATAAGTTAATTGAAAAATTTTATTCCCAACACTTGCAATTCCTTCTGAAAATATTGTATCATCCTGCTTTTCTTCAAGCAAAGCATTTGTACTACCTAAACTGTACTTTATCAATTTAGACTTACCTTCCAAACCTACACTTTCATAAATAGTATTCCCTTCTAAAAAAAATCCTTCAGTAAAACTTTGAGTATCATGCGGATATTCTGCAACCACTTCATATTTAAGATCTGCTTCAGGATTTTTTGCAAATACATTGATGGTTGCATCTTGATTGAGTACGGTTCCATCTTTTTTCTTAATGATAAAAGTTACCGCATTATCTCCTAAAGTAAAAAATTTAGAATCTATTTTCAAGGAATTAGTTTCTTTTTCACCGAAACTTATCGAAATACTTTCTGCATTATTAGTAACATCTTCTGGCAATTTCAGATCATCTCCGAAGTGATAACCAGTAGTTTCCATTTCCGAGTTGTAGGAATTGAGGCTATTAAGAATTTTTTCATCTTTGTTGCAAGCGATGATAAAAACTGAAAACAAGAATAGCAGAATGAACTTTTTCATCTAAATAATTTTTTTTCAAATTTACTGAAAAAAGAAATAGTAAATTTGAAAAAATTATCAAAATATTCTAAATAATATTATGCAAAAAGAATATCTATCCTACCAAAAGTATTTAATGAAAAGAAATAAACTCAATGAAAAAGAAATTAATTTTTTGAAGGAAGTTTTTGAGAAAAAACATTATTCCAACAGAGAAACTATTTTAAAGAAGGGCAATATTTCTAATTATTTATATTTTATAGAGAAGGGAATTCTAAATACTTGTTTTGTGAATGAAGAGGGCAAAGAATTCATCAATGGTATTGCGATAGAAAATAATTTTTGTACATCAGTTGCTAGTTTTACACATCAGACTCCTTCTTCAGAAGAAATTATTGCATTGGAAGATTGTGAAATTCATGCTATTTCTTATGAAAATTTTCAACTTTTACTTCGTACATTTCCAATTTTTAAAGAAGCGTATATTAAAATTTTGCATGAATACCTTACATTTATGACGTGGCGAATTGAAAGCGTAAGTTTGCTAAATGCTAAGCAAAAATATGAAAGTTTGATGCAAATCTATCCTAAATTGTTTCTGCGGTTACCTAATAAAATTATGGCAAACTATCTGGGGATTTCTCAAGAAACATTGAGCAGAATGAAATCTGCAAAATAATTTATTTTTAATAGTATTTCCTTTTTTGATTTAAATCAATGTTTTCCCTATTCTAATCTTATAGTTTTGATAAAAATTAAAAGAGATGAAAAATTCAGCAATTTTATTCGCCATCTTCTTGGCTTCCTTCTATTCTGCTCAAGAAAGTAAATTTCGTGTAAAATCTGTCGCTCTTGGAACAGGAATATTTTACACCGAAAATTAGTATAAACAGAAAAGTTTTGGGCAAAATAATCAAAGTGGTTTTTCTTTTTTTGTTGAAGTAACAACTTCATTTGATAAACATCTATTTTCTGTAAATTATATTTACGGGAGCGAATTGGCAATTTTAGGTCCCGCTACTTTTGATATTCAAGAAATAAATGCAATGTATGGTAGAAAAAATGAGGTGGCAAACTGGTTTGAAGTTGAAGGTTTCATTGGAGTAGGTAATTTTCGGCAAAAAGATCACGATGAAATATTTTCCAAAATGGCAATACCTATGAAAATAAATTTGATTTTTTTTCCGAAAAATTTAATCAATATCGGAATAAATGCTAACTATAACATCAATTCTTTAAATAATAATTCATCAGCACATTTATTTTTAAAAATCTCATTTTAAATATTCCAATATTTTTATTACAGTCAATATTTTCACAAAAAATGGCATAAACAACCTAAAATAATAACACAATGAAAAATTCAACAATTTTCTTTGGCATCTTCTTGGCTTCCTTTTTTACTGCACAAGAAAAGGAAATAATAAACCCGAAAGGAAACTGGTATTTTGGTACAGAACTAGGCACAAATAAAACAGACCAAACAGAGGTAGAAATACCTACTGTTGTAAAACTGGGAATAATTGCAGAATATTATTTTGCAAAACAATTTAGTGTGCAGGGGAAAATACAATACTACAAAACTGCGGTAAATTACAACAATGAAAAAGATAATACTGATTCTTCAATTTCAGGTGGTTTTTCTTTCTTCTTTTTTTCTGATTACGAAACACCAAAAGGCAATCCATATAATTCTTTAAATTTTGAGGGAAATGTAATTTCTATTCCTATTTACATTAAATGGGAATTTAGGTTGATAAAAAATCTAAAAGCCAATTATTTTCTAGGTCCAACATTTAATATAGAAATGAGTAGCAATTATTCTGTACCAGGAGTAGAAAATCCAGACATATCTATGTTTAACAGAAATTATCTTGGCTATGCTACCTGATTTGGGTTAAATTATTTTGTTAATGAGCATTTTGCCATTTTTTATGCTAATGAATTTAAACAAGGTGCATACAAAGGAAAATATGGAACAAAAAATTACGCTGTAAGCAATTCACAGATGAACATTGGTGTGAAATATAGTTTTAAATAAATTGTAATTCAAATTATAAAAAGGAAATGAATTTTTATGCGCAAAAAATTCAGATACAATTTAAATTCGTATTTTTGATAAAATCGAAAATTTTATGAAAGAAGCATATATTATAGACGGAACTCGCTCCGCAATCGGGAGTTTTAAAGGAAGTTTAGCACCTATAAGAACTGATGATTTGATGGCGGCAATCATCAAAAATTTAATACAGAATAATCCTAATTTACCACTGAAAGAGATAAGTGATGTGATAATTGGCTGTGCAAACCAAGCTGGTGAAGATAATAGAAATGTGGCAAGAATGGCATCACTTCTTGCTGGTTTACCATGGGAAGTTCCGGGAGAAACCGTGAATAGACTTTGTGCATCGGGAATGAGTGCCATCGTTCAAGCTTATAGAGCGATAAAATCTGGAGAAGGAGATCTCTTTATTTCTGGTGGTGTAGAAGGTATGAGCAGAGCTCCTTATGTAATTTCTAAAACCTCATCGGCTTTTGGAACAGATGCAAAAATGTATGATTCTAGTTTTGGGTGGCGTTTCATCAATCCAGAAATGGCAAAATTGTACGGAACGGAAGCCATGGGAAATACGGCAGAAAATCTGGCTCAACTCTATAACATTAGCAGAGAAGAACAAGATGAATTTGCTTACCAATCTCAAATGAAAGCTAGCGCAGCACAAAATAGTGGAAGATTGGCAGAAGAAATTTCTGAAATAGCCATTCCTCAAAGAAAAAAGGAGGATTTAATCATAAAAACAGACGAATTTATTAGACCAGAAACTACGCTTGAAGTTTTGGCAAAATTGAGACCAGCTTTTTTAAAAGAAAATGGAAGCGTACCCGCCGGAAATTCTTCTGGATTGAATGATGGTGCAGCTGCAGTTTTGATGGCTTCTAATGATGGTATTAAAAATTATAATTTGAAACCAATGGCAAGAATTGTAAGTTCTGCAGTTGTAGGTGTAGAACCAAGAATAATGGGGATTGGACCAGTTGGTGCGAGTAATTTGGCTTTAAAAAGAGCAGGACTTACTTGGAATGATATAGATGTAATAGAACTCAACGAAGCTTTTGCAGCGCAAAGTATTGCTTGTTTAAAGGAATTAAAAATTGCAAATAATGATCCTAGAGTCAATATAAATGGAGGTGCAATTTCTTTGGGACATCCATTGGGAATGTCGGGAACTAGAATTACGTATTCTGCAGCTTTAGAACTTCAAAAAACTGGAAAAAGATATGCATTGGCAACGATGTGTATTGGTGTTGGACAAGGCTATGCAATTATTTTGGAGAATGTAAAATAAAAAATATATAATTCACAAAAAAAAACGGTAAGAAAATTTCTTACCGTTTTTTATATTTAATATTGAAAAATATTAATCAAATATATAATTCAATCCTACACTTAGAACGTGTTCTTTTTTTCCTTTACTGATATTTGGATCATTTCCTGGTTCGTTATTTAAACCTTTATAGACATTAGATAATCCATAATCGAATTTACCTGTAATTTCTAATTTTCTTTTGTAGCTATACCCTAATCCAAAACCTAGTGCGAAAGAAAATGGGCTCACTTTTCCATTCACATTTCCTTTTCCTGGAATATCCACACCTTCAATAGTATAATAAGGTTTAGAAGGATCTGTAACTTTTTGAGCTATTGCAAAATTAAATCTTGGACCAAACAAACCAAAAAACTCTGATTCTGCTTCAGAAAAATAACCTTTTAAATAAATTGGAACACTAATATAAGAATTAGAATATACAGCATTATAACCTGCTGATCCTTTTGCATTTTTATCTTTACCTGTTTCTCCTGCTCCATAGAAAACTATTTCTGGTTGAAGATAAAAAGTATCATCTTCATCTATAGGAATTAAAGCCAAACCACCTGCTTGAAATGCGTATATTGGTCCGGAAGGATTATGTGCATTTTTTACTCTAGAAAAGTTTCCGCCTATTGTTGCACCATATCTTGTACTACTCCAATCTACTTGTGCAAAAGAGAAAGTAGAAAAAAGCAATATTGCAGCTATTAATAAATTTTTCATATTTGTATTTTTTTGTTTTATTGTTTTATTGTTTTTTTATGCTAAAACTTTAGCAACTGTAACTCCAATATCTGCAGGAGAATCTACAACAGTAATTCCGTTTTCTCTCATGATTGCCATTTTTGCTTGTGCAGTATCTTCGTCTCCACCTACAATTGCACCTGCATGTCCCATTGTTCTACCTTTTGGAGCAGTTTGTCCTGCGATAAAACCTACAACTGGTTTAGTTGAACCAGATTCTTTATACCATCTTGCAGCTTCTGCTTCTAAATTTCCACCAATTTCTCCAATCATTACAACTGCTTCAGTTTCTGGATCGTTGATGAATAATTCTAAAGCTTCTTTTGTAGTTGTTCCAATAATTGGATCACCACCAATTCCGATCGCTGTAGAAACTCCGAAACCTGCTTTCACAACTTGATCTGCAGCTTCATAAGTAAGCGTTCCTGATTTTGAAACGATACCAATTTTCCCTTTTTTGAAAACAAAACCTGGCATAATTCCTATTTTTGCTTCGTCTGAAGTGATGATTCCTGGGCAATTTGGACCTATTAATCTGCTTTCTTTAGTTGCAAGGTAAGATTTTACTTTCACCATATCTGCAACAGGAATACCTTCTGTAATACACACGATTACTCCAATTCCTGCTTCTGCAGCTTCCATTATTGCATCTGCAGCAAAAGCTGGAGGTACAAAAATGATACTTACATTAGCTCCAGCTTTTGCTACAGCTTCTGCTACAGTATTGAAAACAGGTTTTCCTAAATGTTCTGTTCCTCCTTTTCCTGGTGTAACTCCACCAATAACTTGAGTTCCATATTCAATCATTTGTCCTGCGTGAAAAGTACCTTCGTTTCCTGTAAAACCTTGTACTACTACTTTAGAATCTTTGTTTACTAATACTGACATGTAATATATTTTTTTTTAAATGAAATTAATTTTTACAAAAATAGTTATATTAAAATAAATATGTGCTATTTCTGCAAATTATTAAATTAGAAATGATAGAATTTATTAAAATTATTAATTTAACAACCTCTTTATCTTCGCTTCTTTCTTTAGATAATCTCGAAATTCTTCTGCTAAAAGCCCGAAATAAGTTCCTTTTTTTAAATCTTTGTTTACGCCTGTTTTTCCTAAAAGCGTAGTTCCTTTTTCTACACGAACTCCAGAAGCCATACCAACTTGTCCCCAAATAGAAACCTCATCTTCTATAATACAACAACCTGCAATACCAACTTGAGAAGCTATTAACACTTTTTTTCCTATAATGGTATCGTGACCTATTTGTATTTGATTATCCAAAATACTACCTTCTCCGATAATTGTAGAATCTGTAACGCCACGATCTATGGTGCAATTGCAACCAATTTCCACATTATTTTCTATGATTACGTTTCCTACAGATTTTAATTTATCGAAATTTCCGTCTAATTTTCTGTAATAGAAAGCATCTCCACCAAGAACAGTTCCGCTTTGTATTAATACATTGTTGCCAATTATGGTTTTATCACCAATCACAACATTGGGTAATATTCTACAATTTTTTCCGATTACCACATCATTTCCGATAACTGCAGATGGATGGATGAAAGTATTTTCTCCAATTTTTAAATTTTGTAAATCTGTTTTAAAATTAGAAATTTCTGCAAAATGAGTATTGATAAAGTTAAAATCTCGGAATGGATCTTCGGAAATCAACAAGGCTTTTCCTTCTGGACAATCTACTTTTTTATCTATTAAAATAATTGTAGCATCAGAATTTAAGGCTTTATCATAATATTTTGGATGATTTACAAATACAATTTCTCCGGCTTTTACACGGTGAATTTCATTGGTTCCGTAAACTGGAAAATCTGAAGCTCCTACAAATTCAGCGTTAATTAATTCTGAAATATCTTGAAGAGTTTGTGGTTGGTTGAATGTCATATTTTTTTTGTTGGAAGTTCGAAGTCCGAAGTCTGAAGATGAAAAAAACTTCCATCTTCGGACTTCTAGCTTCAAACTATTTCACTCTTTCTAAATAAGAACCGTCTTCTGTATTTACTTTTATTTTGTCTCCTGCTTCTATAAATAATGGAACCATTACTCTTGCTCCGGTTTCTACGATTGCGTTTTTCAAAGCGTTTGTAGCTGTATTTCCTTTTACACCTGGATCTGCTTCTGTGATTTCTAGATAAACTGTTGGTGGAATTTCTGCGGAAAGTGGAGATTCATCAGATTCTTTTAGAATAATAGTTACCTCTTCTCCTTCTTTCATGAATTGAGAATTTTCTATCATTTCTTTTCCGATGTAGATTTGCGTATAATCATCATTATTCATAAAGTGAAAACCATTTTCGTCTTCATATAAATAAGAAAATTTTCTTGTGATTACCTTTACCTCATCTATTTTATGACCAGCAGAAAAAGTATTATCTAAAACTTTTCCGTTGGTTACTGATTTCATTTTTGTTCTTACGAATGCCGGACCTTTTCCTGGTTTAACGTGCATAAATTCAATGATTTTAAATATATCATTGCTGTATTCTATACAAAGTCCTTTTCTAATATCTGAAGTTGTTGCCATTATCTTATTAATTATTATTTATAAATTATATGTTTAATTTAATTTGGTATGTTATGATTTGATTTTAAGCATTTAAGATTCACTTTAAAAAATTCACTTTAAAAAATTGACCATTCACTAATTGCGAATTGCTTATTTCAAATTAATCTTTTCCTGTTCCGTAACCTTTTACTATTCCTCTTGGTGAATTTTTGATAAATTCTAAGATTTCATCGCGTTCTGCAGTTGGAAGCATTTCTTTTTCTATAAATCTTGAGGCTTGAGAAACATTCATTTTCATTTGAAAAATTGCTCTATATATTTTTTGAATTTCGAAGATTTTTTCACTGGTAAATCCTCTTCTTCTTAATCCTACAGAATTGATTCCAGCATAAGAAATTGGTTCTCTACCTACTTTCACGTAAGGTGGAATATCTTTTCTGATGAGAGATCCACCAGAAATCATGGCATGTTTG
>CAXYUO010000088.1:0-10192 GCA_964292185.1 uncultured Frigoriflavimonas sp. | reverse complement strand
AATCATAATTATTTTTCTATCAATTTTTATAAAGTCCCAATCTTTAGAAAATGACTTTACTTGGATAAACCAAGATTACAATTCTGTGAAAGAAGTAAAAATTTTTAAAGAAGGAAGATTAGGAGTCATTCAACAATTTAATGAGAAAGGAAATCCGATATTTATAAAAAACATAGAATTAAATGGAGATAAAATTATTGCTGTTTGGAGTTATAAATATGACGGAGATAAATTAGTAGAAACTATTTTTGGGCATTCAAATATTGGATTTTCAATAAGCGAAAATAAATACAGTAAAAATAAAACTGAAATCTATGGTTTTAAGCAAAAAAAAGATAATTCTGTTGTAAATTCTTATCCTTTTATTGTAGAAATAAAAAATATAAACTCTATCAAAGATTTAGAGAAATTACCCAGTATTTTAAATATAAAAAAGAGTAAAAAATACCTATCCGAATCTACAGAATATAATGATAATGGGGGAATTTTAAAAATTTTAAATAAAAATTCTAAAGGTAAAATTGAAACAGAATCACACTTCAGTTATTCGAATAATTATGAAAAAATAGAGTTTAAAACTGGAAATAAAAATTATGATGTTACAACTGAAAAATATTTTGACGACAATAAAAAACTAATTAAGGAAAAATATAGAGATACTGAAATTCTATATCATTACGAAAATAATTTGTTAAAAAATAAAGAAACTTTTGAATCTGGAAAACTAACGTTAAATGAAAAATATGATTATAACGACAATAGACAAATAATCAAAACGGTTACGTATGTTTCCGATTATAATAAATCATTTACAGACTCCATTGAATATAACGAAAAAGGAAAGATTAAAACTGAAACCAAGGAAAGGATTGAAGGAGTATTAAAATATAATTATGAATATAAGTATTGGTAGTTTTGCTTGAACAGTTGTTGTTAGAATAAAAAGATTAGTCATTTCACTTTAATAATCCATTTTTGAAAATTTAAAACGCCCCTTTTTTTGAAACAACACCTCCTCTTTTTTTCTATTCTAATTTGCTTTTTCTCGAAAGCTCAAGAGAAAAAATACGTCTTGATTGATATTCAAAATAAAAGCGAAAAAAAGGTTTCAGATTCGCTTTCTGCGGTGAAATTTCTGGATTCGCTTTCGCAAAATCATTATTATTTAACGGAAATTACGGAGGTAAAAAAAATAGAAAATCGTACCGAAATTTATTTTGATAAAAAGCAAAATTTCAATGAAGCTGAAATTCAACTTTCAGATTCTCTTGCGAAAAATTTACAATTAACGAAAACATTTTTTACCAAAAATCTGGATTCTTTGAAGCAATCTCTCAACCAAAAATACAGAAATGAGGGCTATTCTTTTAATAGAATTAAAACAAAATTCAATGGTTTTAAAAAAGAAATTCCGCAAGTCAGTTTAGATATTTCGCTTTCTAAAAAACGAACTATTGACGCTATAGTTTTTAAAAATTACGAAAATGCACCAAAAAGATTCAAAAAAGATTTGGAGCAAGAATCTGTAGGAAAAACCTATGACGATAAGCAACTTTTGAAAATAAATAAAAATTTACAAAGCCATCCTTTTGTGATTTTAGAACGTCCACCGCAAACATTATTTAAAAAAGATTCTACAGAAATTTATCTATTTTTAAAAAAGAAAAACACCAATACTTTTGATGGAATTATCGGTTTTGGAAATGATAAAACGGAGAAATTCACCTTAAATGGTTCTTTAAACCTCAACCTGAAAAATGTTTTCAACAGTTTTGAAAGCATCAGTTTGTATTGGCAAAGAAATCCGGATAACGGGCAAACTTTCAATCTTGGAACCGATGTTCCTTATCTTTTTAATTCTAAAGTGGGTTTGAATTTAAACGTAAATATTTACCGACAAGATTCTACATTTGCAACCGTGAAGGCAGTTCCAGGTTTTTATTATCATCTTTCGAGTCGTCAAAAATTGGGAGTTCGTGGTACTTTTGAAAGCTCTGCGATTTTGGATTCGCTTTATACTGGTGGAAAAGATTTTACAAAACAAGGAATTGGACTTTGGTATCAATTTACAAAACCATCTGAAATTGATATTTTTCAGTACCAAACGAGAGTTCAAACCAATGTAGATTTTTTGGTTGCAAATTATACGGAAGAAAAATTTAATCAGTTGCACTATTTTCTGAGTGCCGAAAATAATTTTAATATCCGCGGAAAACATTACCTCAACATCAATGGAGAATCTGCTTTGTTGAATTCTAAAACTACGCTTAATGAAAATGAACTTTTCCGATTTGGTGGCTGGAATTCTCTGCGTGGATTTAATGAAAACTCGCTTTTGGCTGATTTTTATGCTTTTGGAGGCACAGAATATCGGTATTTGGTGAATGAACAAGCGTATTTTGATGTTTTTGGGCAATATGGAATTTTGAGCAACCCGAATTTGGACTCTCAAATAAAATTATACAGCTTAGGTTTTGGCTTCAAATTTTATCTGCCGATTGGTTTAATGAGCATTCAAATAAGCAATGGATCTCAGTTTGGCGAGGTTTTCAACTTCAAAGGAACAAAGATTTCTTGGGGAATTTTGAGTAGGTTTTAGAATAATTTAAAAATAAAAAAAGAGTTCACTGAAATATCAGCAAACTCTTTCCATCATTTGTGTTTTGTGTATTGAGAATTGTGTTTTATAACTTGCTCAAAAGTTGCACTTTTCCGTCCATTTCTTTTGATGCTGTTAAGATCAAATCGCCTTTTTTACCGTTAGTATAATAATGCAATTTGTCGCCTTCTTCCATTTTGATGGTTGTGGTTGTGCCTTTTGATAAAGAATAACTTCCGCCACTTCCAGCATTTATTACTTTCACGACTTCGCTGGTATCATTTTTAATTTTGATGTCGAGCTTGTCAGATTTATTTACACTGACGATTTCTTTGGGATTTTCAATTTTAGAAAAGCTCATAGAAGCCAATACTAAAGATACAAATACTGCTAGAATTAGTTTTTTCATAAGATTTGGATTAAAAGTTTAAAATTTGCACCTAAAAAACCTTGTCAAGGTTGTGAAATCGGAATTTATTTAATAATTAATTTTTGAGAAGAGATTTGGTTATCAACATCTTTAATTTTCACCATATAAACGCCTGGTTTTAGATTAGAAGTATTGATTTTCGTTTCTTTAGTTTCCAATACTTTTTGACCTGCCATATTGTAGATTTCTACTTGGCTTACTCTTTTTTCAGATTGAATAAATAGCACATCTTTCGCAGGATTTGGGTAGATGGAAATGTCTTTGGTAGTATTTGTATTTTCAGATGTCGCTAAAGTTGTACTTGTAAATAATGCCGTAACATCTGCAGCAGAAATGGCATAATTGTAAATCTTTAAATCATCTACATATCCTTTATACTCGGAACCAGAACCAAATAAAGACCCCAAATAAAACACGCCATAATTTCCGGTGCTCCAAGCAGAAAATGTTCCAGAATTTTTCAAAACGCCATCAATGTATATTTTGGCAACTCCCGTAGATTGCTCATACGTATAAACCATGTGCTTCCAGTTGTTTACAACAGTAGAAGTTGCATAACTTAAATTGGTACTATAAGAAAAATTAAACATTGTGGTTGAATTAAATGATGCTCCATAAGCGAAATTGCCAGAACCAGTGCCATAAGTGAAAATTACGTTATCATTATTGACTTGTGTAGGTCTGATCCAAATTGAAATCGATCTAGAACTATTGTTTACAGGTAAATCTGGAATAGTAGCCGAAGTTCCTGTACCATTAATGTATAATGCTTTATCTGTTGCTCCAAATCTATTGGGAACATAATACATTCCGGTTTTTGTATCAAAAGGCGTATTCCCATTAACATTGTTTAAAGTATTATCAAAAGTATATTCTACAATAATTTGTGCTGCAGCATTGGTATGAAAATTTCCAATATTTGAAGAGGTAGTTCCATCTGCATTTGTTGCATCTATTTGATAAAAATAAAGCGTATTTACTAATAAACTGGAAAGTGTAGTAGTTCCTGAAGTGTTTGTATTTGCTGGTGCAGAAAAACCTGCTAATTGGGTATTAAGTGTGGAAGCGCTATATCCATATTTTATTACAGAAGTTGTGGCAGAAGTTTTTGGATTAATGGTATAATTAATATTTGCTGAATTACTAGTAACAGAAGTAGAAATTGCAGAAATATCTGGAGTTAGAGAAGCAGTTGTAAAACTACCTATACTTGAAAATTGATTTGCAACTCCACTAGCACTAGCAACAAATCTATAATAGTAAGTCGTATTCGGTAATAGTCCACTTAAATTCCTAGAAAGATTAACAAGTGCATATACTCCTGGCATTAATTGATCTCCTTGGTTAGCGGACGAAGCTACATTATTCGCGTTACCAGTTGCTAACTGATAAAAAGTGTTAAATGTACCGTTACCGTACAATGTCGCACTAATAGTAGCCGAATTAGACGTAATATTTGATGAAACTGGGTCTAGAATAACTTGTGCTTGTACATTTACAAATGAAGCAATTGTTAAAAAAAGTAAAAGTAATTTTGTTTTCATGATATTTATTTTTTAAAATTAATACTCAAATGTACTCTGGTAATGAGCAGTTTTTTTGTCCCAGTTTACGAAAGTGGGTTTTCAGTTTACGAAATGGCAAAAAACAAAGAGCATCTAAAAAGACGCTCTCTGTTTTAAAAAATAAATAGTTGAAAACTATTGTTTGATCAATTTTTGGGTACTGATATTTTTATCAATATCAATTACTTTCACCATATAGACGCCTGGTTTCAGGTTAGAAGTATTGATTTTGGTTTCTTTAGTTTCCAATACTTTTTGACCTGCCATATTGTAGATTTCTACAGTTTGCACTTTCTTTTCAGAATTGATGTAAAGCACATCTTTCGCAGGATTAGGGTAGATGGAAATATCTTTGGTAGTATTTGTATTTTCAGATGTCGCTAAAGTTGTACTTGTAAATAATGCCGTAACATCTGCAGCAGAAATTGCATAATTATAAATCTTTAAATCATCCACATAACCTACATACTCGGAACCAGAACCAAATATTGACCCCAAATAAAATTTCCCATAATTTCCAGTGTTCCAAGCAGAAAATGTTCCAGAATTTTTCAAAACACCATCAATGTATATTTTGGCAACTCCTGTAGATTGTTCATACGTATAAACCATGTGTTTCCAGTTGTTTACAACAGTAGAAGTTGCATAACTTAAATTGGAGCTATAAGAAAAATTATACATTGTGGTTGAATTAAATGACGCACCATAAGCAGAATCTCCTGAGCCTGAACCATAGGTGAAAATTACGTTATCACTATTGATATGTGTAGGTCTGATCCAAATTGAAATCGATCTAGAACTATTGTTTACAGGTAAATCTGCAATAGTAGCTGAAGTTCCACCAATAATGTATAATGCTTTATCTGTTGCTCCAAATCTATTGGGAACATACAACATTCCGCTTTTTGTATCAAAAGGCGTATTCCCATTAATATTGTTTAAAGTATTATCAAAAGTATATTCTGCAATAATTTGTGCTGCAGTATTGGTATGAAAATTTCCAATATTGGAAGAGGTAGTTCCATCTGCATTTGTTGCATCTATTTGATAAAAATACAGCGTATTTACTAATAAATTGGAAAGTGTAGTAGTTCCTGAAGTGGTTGTATTTGCTGGTGCAGAAAAACCTGCTAATTGGGTATTAAGTGTGGAAGCGCTATATCCATATTTTATTACAGAAGTTGTGGCAGAAGTTTTTGGATTAATGGTATAATTAATATTTGCTGTATTGCTAGTAACAGAAGTAGAAATTGCAGAAATATCTGGAGTTGGAGAAATAGCAGTGGTGAAGCTAAGAATATTACTATCGACCGTTCCCAGAGAATTGGTTGCCTGAGCTTGAACATAGTAGGTCGTATTTGGTGTTAATCCACTCAAATTCACACTTGCATTTTGCCAAGAACCCGATTCATTAAAGCCTACATTTGGCGTTTGACTCACTAAAGGATTCATATTGCTCGCTAATGAATAGTTGATTTTACAACTCGTATATGATCCATTTGTTCTCACCGCATAATTTACAGTTGCCGTGGTTGTTGTTATAGGAGTTATCGTATTTACACCAACACCTGGAGCTGTAGATTGTGCATTTATTTGTAATGTAAATAACACTAAAAATAGTAAAAGTAATTTTGTTTTCATGATATTTATTTTTTAAAATTAATACTCAAATGTACTCCAGTAATGAGCAGTTTTTTTGTCCCAGTTTACGAAAGTAGGTTTTCGGTTTACGAAATGCTTATTTTCTACTTTGGTATTTCCATTCTATATTAAAATACCTTTGCAATAAGATTTGTAGTAATTTTTTCATCTGTTTTAAATTTTAATATTATCTATAAACATAGAATCTGTCCCAAATTTAATACTGATTTTAAAAGAAAAACAGTTTGAGTTTACAAAAACAGCTTTTGAGTTTGCGAAAACAGTAAAACGTCTTAAAATAAAAATACCCGCTACATTTTTATTTCTAAAAACCCAACGAGCATTTCCTTAAACAATATATAATTAAACTGATTTTCTAATTTCTAATTATAGTTTTCTTAGTAGCCATTTTCTGCTCCCAATTATTCGGGAAAATAGTTTGCTTTGCAGTTTCCATTTGTTTCATTTTATAAATCACTTTATTTTGAACCGATTGTGGTATCATATAAAATTCTGGACTAACCAAGGTAATTCTTTCCATATCTTTCACCCCATTTTGATGCTCGATAGAAATAAGACTTCCTTTATAGTAGATTTCAATAAAAACTCTACCATCATCAAAACCATTATCTCCTGCAGTTCCAAAAACTAAGAAAGTTTCAGATTCTCCGTCTTTATCTACATCCATACAATCAAAATATTTGCTCCAATACCAAATCGAACTTTCGCTTTGCACATCTTTGGTAATATCATGTGTGTTTTCCCATTCTTTATCATACAAACCATCACTTCCTCTTAGCATAAACGCTGTGATTGCAGAATTAATGGGTTCTCCTTTTGCATTTTTACCTATATTATTTTCCGTAAGTACGATTAAAGCTGGCCCTCTAGAATCTTCAAATTCAAAAACTTTGAAAATAGGATATTCTATACCAACTTGAATTTGTGAAGCAACATCAAGTTCTTCTTCCCAAGATTCTTTATTGATGGAATGTGCGATGGTTGCATCTTGTGCAAAACCATTGGCTACAGCAAAAATTGTCGCAAAACTGATGAGTATTTTTTTCATTTTATTTAAATTTTTATGTTATCAAACCTTGAAGGTTTAGAATTATATTTAAGGCTTAAAATCCACAAAATTAATTTTCCCAAAATCTTTCGGGGTTTCTTTTTTCATACTTTCATCTTCAGGATTCATTGTGCTGAAAGTTCCCGTATTTTTTTCTGTCAAAAACCATGCATTTGCTGCTTTATCATAAGTGAAAACATCTTCTTCACTCCATCTTTCTGCAGCTCCTCCCATATGTGTAATGCTAAATTTTCCTGGTGAAATAGTAATCCCTTCAAACGGATCATCTGAAGCTGCACCACCTTCATTTTTTGCCAAAATTGCGGAAGTATTTTCTCCAGCTCTGGAATACATACCTTTTGCATCTTTCGTTAATAGAATTAAAATTCTTCCCGGAACATCATCTGCAGGCATTTCATCGGCTTTTTCTTGCTGACTTTTCACCACCATTACTAAATCAGAGATTCCATCATTATTGATGTCACCTTCTTCTTTTGAAAGCAAATCATGACCATCTGGAATAAACATTTCATAGTTTTCAGAAGTGGTAACCTCTGCATTCATTTCATACCCCGCGTTTTCATCTTCATCAACAATAGAATCAGATTTTACTTCTGTATTTTTTGCTGATTCTGTGTTTTTTTTGCAAGATGTAGTAATTAAAGACAAACTTGCGATAAGTAAAATAGTTTTATACATGATTTTAAATTTTAGATTATTTTTATTTTTTTGTGAATATGAATTTTAATTGCGTCATTCCTCTTCCCATAGAAAGTGTAACTTTTTTATCTTCTACTACTACATTTGTAGTATTAAATTCTTCGATAGCTTCTTTTTCAAAAATGATAAGAAAGCGATCCTCATTTGCACTGTAATTTCCTTTTTCAGTTTTTTTATCTTTTAATTTTGTTGTAAAAGATTTGTCTTTATTAAAAATCCAGTTGCTATTTTCTAAATATTGATATTTAGTTTTGTTTGCTGCAACTTGTTTTGTTGCAGATTCAGTATTGGTAAATTCTGTGGTTACGGTTAAATTCATTTTCCATTTTCCAATCATTTTTTCATTAAGCTGTGCAGAAGCGAATGAAATCGAGAATAAAAGGATAAAAAGTAAGGTCTTTTTCATGATGATTTTTTGTATTTAAATTGAATTCAAAAGTAATAAGGAATTTGCAAATTTTATAGTTGAGTTTACGAAACACGGTTTTGAGTTTACGAAACTAGCAAAATGAGAAAGTTCTATTCTCTTAAAATGGGTTTTCGTAAATCAAAAACAAGGTTTCGTAAACTGGGATGCAAATAATGAAGACTTCTTTCTATATTTGTTTTAAATTATTCTAATTGAAAGTATTCGCTTTTCTTTTTTTCCTTTCTACAGGTTTTTTGTTTGCACAGGATCCCTTTTATATTCCTATTGACAATGCTTCTGGATTAGCATCTAATAGTGTTTATGATATTTTTCAAGATAGCAGAGGATTTATGTGGTTTGCAACAGGAAAAGGCCTTTGCAGATATGATGGCAATAATGTACAAACATACACCGCAGATTTTCAAACTGCCAAATCTGGATCTTGCATACAAGAAGATAAATACGGTCGTATTTGGTACGAAAACTTTGATGGATTTCTTTATTATGTGAGAAACGGAGTGCTATTTGGTTTGAAACAAGAAAAACCTTTAGGCTATTTCAAATATGGAATATCGGAAAAATATATAATGGTATTAGAAAAAGATGGCGTACAATTTTATGATTTAAGAACATTAAAACCTTCAAAAAAAATACGTTTAGATTTAAATCATTTGAGATTTGTGCATTTTTCAAATGATGTTCTGTATATTTTAGATGATAAAATATACCAAATTGATGAAAATGGTGGCGTAAAAACCACAGAATACCCTGCAAATTTCGATAAAAATTATAATGCTCCTATTGTTCAAAAATCTGGAAAAGGCATTGTCATTATTTCAAAATTCACAAAAAAATACTGCTATTTTGAAGATGGTAAATTCAATGAAAAAAAATTTCAATTTCCTGTTCAATTTATTCAAAATGTTTCTGTAATTAATGATAATATTTGGCTTTGTAGCACAGAAGGAATTACAAGATTTAATAAGTATTCTGAGGCTTCTAAAAACTTTTTTAATGATAAAAATATTTCTTTTATCTATCAAGATAAACAATTTAATTATTGGATTTCTACCATCAATGAAGGTTTGTATTTTGTAAATAATTTTGATACTAAAATAATAGAACTTCCATCTAAACCTACTGTTTTATCAAGATCTGAAAACTCGCTTTTGGCGGGTACAGAAAAAGATGAGATTTATAGTTTAGATACCAAAACATTGCAACCAAAAAGCTTGTACAAGGGAAAACTCAATCATGATGTCTATCAAATTTACAAAGATGTAGTTTCGGGTAATTTATATTTCACATCATCTGTATTTCATATACTTTCTCGCGGAAAACTGCAAGAATATCAAGTTGGAGCCGTTAAATCTGTAGAAAAAATAGATCATAAATATTTTGCATTTGCAGCAAGTTCTATTTCTGGTGTATTTACCAATAATAGCCATTTGAAAAGTGAATGGGATGCTGTTTTTCAAAATTTTGAGACTCAACAAGTTGGCAACCTAACCAAAACGGCAATCTTTGTAAAAAGTAATGGAAAATCTACCATTTATAATGATAAAAATAAAACCATCTATTTTGCAACCAATAGTGGATTGATGATGATTTCTGCTAAAAAGAAAGAAGAATTAAAATACAAAAACAAAAGCTTATACCTTTCTAAATTAGGAGTTTACAAAGGAACTGTCTATGCATTTTCTACCAACGAAAAAATGTACACCATCAATTCTGAAAATAAAGTAAGCATATTTTCCTT
>CAXYUO010000087.1:0-10438 GCA_964292185.1 uncultured Frigoriflavimonas sp. | reverse complement strand
GAACTTTTAAATGATTTTTATAACAGATTTTTTCTTTATCGGACAGTAGTGATTTTCAAAAATTAAATGAAGCTCCGGAAATATTTTCGGAGTTTTTTTTCACTTAAAATGTACTTTAAAACAAGAAATTTTATAATTTCGTAGCATATTTTGTAAACATGAATGTAGGAATTGAAGCAGCAAGTTTTTATGTACCGTCTTTGTATTTGGAAATCAAAGATTTAGCAGAAAAAAGATCCATAGAACCAGCTAAACTAGAAAAAGGTTTAGGATTGCATAAAATGGCAATTAATGATGTACACGAAGATACGGCAACTCTTGCAGCGGAATCTTTGTTGAAATTGATTGAAGATTATCAAATTAATCCTACAGAAATTTCTAGAATTTATCTCGGAACAGAAAGTGCTTTAGACGCTGCAAAACCTACCGCAACTTATGCGATGCAAATGGTAGAACAGGTTTTAGCAGAAAAATTTGGCGAAAGATGTTTTAAAAATTGTGATGTTGTAGATCTTAATTTTGCTTGTATTGGTGCAGTTGATGCGCTTCACAATTGTTTGGATTATGTACATGCAAATCCCGATAAAAAAGCAGTTATCATCGCTTCTGATTATGCAAAATATGAGTTGGTTTCTTCCGGAGAATATACACAAGGAGGCGGTTCTGTCGCATTATTGCTATCTACAAATCCGCAACTTCTTCAGATAGAAAATACGTGGGGAATTGCAACAGAAAGTGTTTTCGATTTTTTTAAACCCAGAAGATTTTTTGATAAAAAAGAACTAAGTTTAGCAACGGAATTGATGCCGAATCAACTAGAATTGTTTACTGATGAACCCGTTTTCGACGGACAATATTCTAATCAATGTTATCAAAATAGAATTAGAGAAGCTTATAATCATTACCAATCGCAAACGAAAACTACAAAATCTTACGAAAATTGGCGGTATTTGATTTTTCATCTTCCTTACGCATTTCACGGAAAAAGAGTTTTTACAGAAATTTTTAGTACTGAAAATAATTTGCCTTTTGAAACTTTAGAAGATCAGAAAATGGCAGCAAAATCTGAAATGTATCTCAATTTCATTAATGAAAAAATTGAACCTTCGCAAAGAGCAAGTTCAGAAATAGGAAATATGTACACTGCTTCTATTTTTATGGCGATGCTTTCTGCATTTCAAGTGAGTTTTGATAATGGAGAAGATTTAGCCCAACAAAAAATTGGGTTTTTGGCGTATGGAAGTGGTTCTAAAGCCAAAGTTTTTTCAGGAAAAGTAGGAGAGAACTGGAAAAATGTGGTTGCAAAATGGAATTTATTTGAATCTTTAAAACAAAGAAAAAATATCGATTTTTCAACCTATGAAAAACTTCATTTGAAACAATTGAAAACTTCGGTTAATCCTAATTATAAAGGTTTTGGGTTGGTTTCTATTGAAAAAGAAAATCCACTTTCACTTGGAGCGAGGTTTTATCAATTTAAAAAGGATTAGAAAATATAAAAACTAGAAAATTCAATAAAAATCATTTAGTATTAAAGTTTGTTAAAGCGAAAGGTTTTACTTTTTTTAAATCATAAAATACACTATTTTTGCGGCATATTACAACATTATGGATAGTTTTGAAAGCTGGAAAGATTTATTAAACCCTGAATTTTATATAAAAATGGGTGGTTTTTGGGTTATTCTTTTTATAATTTTCGCAGAAACAGGCTTGTTTGTTGGTTTTTTTCTACCAGGAGATAGTCTTTTATTTGTTTCAGGAATTTATGCTGTAGATATTATAGAAGCTACTTTTGGAGGTTTAGGATCAGATCTTTTAGATACTACAGTTCTCGCAACTTGTGTTGCAATTGCAGCAATTATAGGAAATGAAGTTGGATATTGGTTTGGTAGAAAAGTAGGTCCATCTTTATATAAAAAGGAAGATTCTTTCTTTTTTAAGAAAAAATATCTTTTTCAAGCACAGAAATTTTTTGAAAAACATGGTTCTTTAGCTGTAATTATGGCAAGATTTTTACCAATAGTTAGAACTTTTATGCCAATAGTTGCAGGAATTGTGAATATGGATAAAAAGAAATTTTTGAAAGATAATGTGATTGGTGCAGTACTTTGGTCTTTTATTTTAATCTTTGCAGGTCATTATTTGAATGAACTTTTTGAAAAACAATTTGGTATCGATTTAAAATCTCATTTGGAGTTAATCATCATCATAATCGTAGCAGTTACTACTTTGCCAATTTTATTGAAATTTGTGTTCAGTAAACATGAAGTAGAAAATTTCGAAGAAGATATTCATTAATTCGAAGGTTTAGAGTTCGAAGATTGAAGATTGAAGTCTGAAGTCCGAAGTCCGAAGTCCGAAGTCTGAAGTTTTAAATTACTGCTGAATCCATTGTAAAATAGCTGGTAGAATTATTTGTTCTCTTTTTCTTTTACTGAAGAACCTTGGAACATGTCCTGTGTTTTTCATGTAAATAAAACGATGTTCTATATTCTTTTCTGTTAAAACGGAATCCAAAATAATCCCTTGTTTTCTATTCACCAAAACATCTTGATCTCCTTGAAAAAGTAAAGTAGGAACGTCTTTTACTTTGTAAATTGGGCTTGCTTCCAAGAATTCTTGAGGGATATTTTTTCTATTAAATTTTTTACCAACCACATTTTCTATCGTTGGTAAAGCATATCTAGAATAGGTGGTTTTTAGAAATTCAGAACTATAAAAATCTGTTGGTCCACTTAAAGAAATAATTTTTTTGATGATTTCTGGATGAGAATATCCGTAAAGTAGAGCTAAATGTGCACCTGCACTTTCTCCTAAAATGATGTAATTATCAATAGAAAGTTGAGTTTTATTAGAATAATTATTGAATTTTTTAATTGCAGAATCTATATCTTCTAATTGATTTTTATAAATGATTTTTTTATCCACCAATCTATAATTGATGTTGATAGATGGTATTTTATTTTTAAAAAGAAATTTCTGAATCATTATCATTTTTTCTTTTCTTCCTCTTTTCCAAGCTCCACCATGAACAATGATCACGGTTGGTTGGTTTATAGCGTAATTTGCGGGTAAAAACACATCCATTTTTTGCTTTTTATGATCGCCATAAGCAAGATTATAAATCTTTTGTTCGTTATTTTCGCCCACCCAAATTTTATATTGAGAATGGCAAGAATTAAATATAATCAATACAAAACCGAGAAGCCAAAAGTGTTTTTTATAATTGAAATTCTTCATAAAAATTTATTCTTGTAAAATTAATACTAATTAAATTAAATTTTAACAAAAAAAAAGAGACTTAAAAATTAAGCCTCTTCATATATTTTTTAAAGATAATTTTAATTAAAAAAATCTCTTACTTTATCGAAAAAAGTTTTCTCTTTTCCAGAAGGTTCAGCTTTCATTTCGCCGTTTTCTACCTGTAATTTGAAAAATTCTTCTTGCGAAGGTGTAAGTTTTTGAGGTGTCCAAACATTGATGTGAACGTACATATCGCCTTTTCCATAAGAGTCTAAACTTGGTAAACCTTTGCCTGCCAATCTCAATATTTTACCAGATTGTGTACCAGAATCGATTTTTATTTTCACTTTTCCACCAACTGTACTTATTTCTTTAGAAGTTCCTAATGCTGCTTCTGCAAACGAAATGTATAATTCTTGATGTAGATTATCACCTTCTCTTTTTATGTTTTCATCTATTTGCTCTTCTACAACTACTAATAAATCTCCAGGAATTCCACCAAATGGTGCATCATTTCCTTTGCTTCTTACATTCAATTGTATTCCTTCTCTTGCTCCAGCAGGAATGCTTATCGTAACTTCTTCATCTTCTTTTCTTAAACCTTGAGCATTTGCACCTTCAGGAATTTTATCAGCAATTTTACCAATTCCTTGGCAAGTTCCACAAGTAGTTTGTGTTTGCATTTGTCCAAACATAGTGTTCATCACTTTCATTTGTGCACCAGATCCATGGCAAGTAGAGCAGGTTTTAGAAGTTGCACCAGGAACGGTTTTCAGTCTTTTTACTTTAATGGTTTTTTGAGTTCCATTGATGATTTCTTCTAAAGTAAGTTTTATTCTAACTCTAAGATTAGATCCACGAACTTGCTGTGTTCTTGCACCACCACCATTATTTCCGCCAAAATGACCACCGAAAATATCTCCAAATTGGCTGAAAATATCATCCATATTCATTCCACCACCGAAACCACCGTTTCCACCTCCGAAACCGCCATTTCCACTCATTCCAGCATGACCATATTGATCGTATCTGGCTTTTTTGTTTCCATCGCTTAGAACTTCGTAAGCTTCTGCAGCTTCTTTAAATTTTTCTTCAGCTTGTTTATTATCAGGATTTTTGTCTGGATGAAATTTAATAGCCATTTTTCTGTAGGCCTTTTTTATTTCTTCTGGAGAAGCTGATTTTGATATTTCTAAAACTTCGTAATAATCTCTTTTCGACATATTTTTTTATGAGTAATGATAAATGAGTAAAATTGCTAATTGCTAATTGCTAATTGCTCATTTCTAAAAATTTTATTGACCTGTAACCACTTTTGCAAAACGAATAACTCTATCATGCAACATGTATCCGGTTTCTACAACATCTACTATTTTCCCTTTCAAATCTTCTGATGGAGAAGGAATTTGAGTAATCGCTTCATGAAAATCTACATTGAAGGTGTCACCAGAATTTACTTCCATTGGTTTTAGGCCTTTTTCTATCAATTTATTTTTCAGTTTTTGATAAATTAATTCTATACCAGAAAATTCACCTTTTAGCGTTTCTTCGTTCATGTTTTTCATAGCTCTTTCGAAATCATCTAAAACAGCAAGCATAGAAATCATTAAATCTTGATTAGCATATTGAAAAAAGGTCATTTTTTCTTTAGTAGTACGCTTTTTATAATTTTCGAATTCTGCATAAAGACGAATATATCTATCTTTTTCTTCTGCCAAAAGTTCTTCTGTAGTTGGTATTTCTGGCTGAATTTCTTCTGCAATATCTGTAGCTTCAGAGTTTGTTTCTTCAGAAGCAGTTGTATTTTCTTCCTGAATTTCAGGTATTTCGTCTATTATATCTTTATTGTCTTCCATAATTTAATTTTAATTAAAAAGCATTTCACAAAGATTTTGCCAATATTCTTATTAGGACATTTCGGCAGTTATTTTTTTTAAATGAATCAAGAGAAAATTGAAGATAATTCAAATAAAAATTTAGAATTAATGAAATTATTAGTTGTTAAAGATAGTTTCGATTAGTAAATAAATATTGAGAGTAACAATAATAGCTGTTATAATCCAAATTACTATTTTCAACCATAATTTATTTGCAAATTCGCCCATTTTTGCTTTAGAATTGGTAAATAATACCAATGGAACTACTGCAAAACTCAATTGCATAGATAAAATAACTTGACTGAAAACTAATAAATCCATTGTACCTTTTTCTCCATAAAGAATTGCTACAATTAATGCTGGAATTATAGCTATTAATCTAGTAATCAATCTTCTGAGCCAAGGTTTTAATTTAATATTAAGAAAACCTTCCATTACGATTTGACCAGCTAAAGTGCCTGTAAGTGTAGAATTTTGACCAGATGCTAAAAGCGCAACAGCGAAAAATATACTAGCTAAACTACTGCCTAAAAGTGGTGCTAAAAGTTCATGAGCATCATAAATATCTGCAACATCTTGATAACCTGTATTGTGAAAAGTAGCTGCTGCAACAATTAGTATAGCTGCATTTACAAAAAATGCTAAAAATAAAGAAAGTGTACTATCAATGGTTGCAAACTTGATTGCCATTTTTTTACCTTCAATTGTTCTTTTGTAGTTTCTAGTTTGTACAATAGAACTGTGTAGATATAAATTGTGAGGCATAACTGTAGCTCCCAAAATACCAATAGAAATATAAAGCATAGAAGGATTGAAAACTATTTCTTTTGTTGGAATTAGACCTTTCAACATTGGGAAAATTTCTGGATCACTTGCTATAATTTCATATCCGAAACAAGCGAAAATTACAAAAATTAATCCTGCCACAAATGCTTCTATCCATCTGAAACCTCTTGATTGAAGTAATAAAATAATGAAAACATCTATTGCGGTAATTGTAATTCCCCAAGTAAGTGGAATTCCGAAAAGTAGATTTAATGCAATTGCAGAACCAATAACTTCTGCTAAATCGCATGCTGCAATTGCAAGCTCACATAAAACCCAAAGTACAAAATTGGTACGTGGTTTATAATGATCTCTGCAAGCTTGTGCCAAATCTCTTTCTGCAACTACACCCAATTTTACAGATAAGTGCTGAAGAAATATTGCGAAAATATTAGAAATTAATATTACTGAAAGTAGGGTATAGCCAAATTTTGCCCCACCTGCAATATCTGTTGCCCAATTTCCTGGATTCATATATCCAACAGCAATCATTAATCCTGGACCAAGAAACGCAAATAATTTTTTCCAAAAACCTGCATCTTTTGGAACATTTATACTTGAAAACACTTCAGATAAAGAATTCTGATGTTTTTCTCTTCTCCAACCTCTATTCATAATGCAAAAATATAAATGTTAGATTAATCTAACAAATTTATTTGGATATATTTACAAAAAAAACCGTTCAATAAAAATTGAACGGTTCTTATAAATTTTAAAAAAGGATATTATTTAGCAAATCTAATTGCCATTTTTCTATCTACTGCTCTTTCTTCAACGCTTGCAGTTGCTGGTAAAGTAGCGAAATCACTACCGTAACCTTCTGCACCAATTACTTGTGCACCAACTCCTTTATCAGAAAGCCATTTTTTGATATAATCTGCTCTTTGTTTAGATAATTTTTTGTTTCCTGCTTCGTCTCCACTTTTATCAGTGTATCCACCTATTTTGATTTTAGATTCCGGGAAAGCTTTTAAAATAGCTAATATATTATCCAATTGTCCTATAGAATTAGCATCTAATTCCGTAGAAGAACCACTTTTGAAATTTACATTATCAAATGTGAACCAAGTGCTTTTCAAAGCTTCATCATCTGGTGATTTCAAAAAAGTAATCATGTTTTCTTCCATTCCTCCTTTGTAACCTTTGATCATTAAACCATTAAGATTAATTTCTCCTGCTACTTTATCAGTTGAAGCTACAACAGCAGTTGCAGAATCTGAATTCATATTAGAAGAATCACTTACAGTTAAAGAATCAGTTGTAACACCAGAAGCATCTGTACCTTCTGCACCTTTTTTATCATATTGTTTCCATAAGAAAAATGCTGCAGCAAGTAATAAAAGTAATGGTAATAACCATTTCCAAATAGAATTATCTTCCATATTATCATCATCATTATTAGAGCTTACTCCAACATTAGAAGCTGTTTCTTTTATAGATGAAGCTGCATTAGACAGAGTTTCTTTAGCATCTCCAAATAAGTTTCCTAATCCTAAAGAACCTAAACTAAGACCTGCAGGAAGAAGAGAAGAAAGTATTCCACCATTGAAAGCTCCTAATAAACTAGATAATCCTGAAGCATCAAGATTATTATCTGCAGCATGTTTCCCTATAGAACCTAATGTTGCACCAGTAACCATATTCAAAAGTGAGCTAGAAGAAGAATTGCTAATACCTGCGTAAGAAGAAATTCCATCAATAATTCCACCAACTTTATCTCCAAAAATTGAAGAAATAACTCCAGAAATCATTACGTTGTTTGAAGAACCATCTAAAAGGTTTCCAAGAATTCCACTAGAAGTAGCTCCTGAAATAGCATCTATTACTCCAGAATTATTTGAATTATTACCCAAACCACCTATAATAGCTGGAAGCAAACCTCCAATTGCTTTAGAAATTCCAGATTCGCTTTCTCCTAATTGAGTAGCAGCTTGAGATACTAATGCAGAACCTAATTGTCCTTTAATTAGATCAATAATGTTTAATGACATGATAAATTTATTTTTAATTGTTTAATAATCAAAGATATAATTAATTAAAGAAATTAATATGATTTTGCAAAAATAACACGTTGTTTTGATGGTTTTCCAGTAATAAGTGAATTGCCATTTTCCAGTGGATTTCCCAAAGGAATACATCTAATAGTTGCTTTCGTTTCTTGTTTTATCTGCTCTTCTTCTTCCGAAGTTCCGTCCCAATGTGCTGAAATAAAACCACCTTTTTCTTCTAAAACTTTTTTAAATTCTTCATAAGAATCTACTTTAGTAATACTATCTTGCTGAAAATCTTTAGCTTTTTGATAAATATCGTTTTGTATCGTTTTCAAAAGTTCTTCTATATATAGATCAATATTTTCTAAAGCTTGAGTTTCTTTGGTAGAAGTATCTCTTCTCGCAACTTCTACAGATTTATTTTCCAAATCTTTTGGACCGATTGCTAAACGAATTGGAACACCTTTTAGTTCGTATTCTGCAAATTTCCAACCTGGTTTGTTGTGATCGTCATCATCATATTTTACAGAAATTCCTTTAGATTTTAATTTATTTTGAATTTCTGAAACAACGGCATCAATTTCCACTTTTTGTTCCTCATTTCTGAAAATAGGAACTATAACTACTTGAATTGGAGCTAATAATGGCGGTAAAACCAAACCTTTGTCATCAGAATGAGCCATAATTAAAGCACCCATCAATCTTGTAGAAACTCCCCATGAAGTTCCCCATGCATGTTCTATTTTCCCTTCTTTATTGGTGAATTTTACATCAAAAGCTTTCCCGAAATTTTGACCTAAAAAATGAGAAGTTCCAGCTTGTAATGCTTTTCCATCTTGCATTAATGCTTCTATACAATAGGTTTCTTCTGCTCCTGCAAATTTTTCGCTATCTGTTTTTAATCCTTTAATAACTGGAACAGCTAAGAAATTTTCAACAAAATTACCATAAACGTGCAGCATTTTTTCTGTTTCTTCTACAGCTTCTTCTGATGTTGCGTGAGCAGTATGACCTTCTTGCCAAAGAAATTCTGCAGTTCTAAGAAAAAGACGCGTTCTCATTTCCCATCGTACAACATTTGCCCATTGGTTAATTAAAATTGGTAAATCTCTATAACTTTGAACCCAATTTTTGTAAGTATTCCAAATAATAGCTTCAGAAGTTGGTCTTACGATAAGTTCTTCTTCTAATTTCGCTTCTGGATCTACAATTAATTTTGAAGGATTATTTGGATCTGTTTTTAATCTGTAGTGTGTTACTACAGCACATTCTTTTGCGAAACCTTCTGCATTTTTTTCTTCAGCTTCAAATAAACTTTTTGGGACAAATATTGGAAAATAAGCATTTTGATGTCCAGTTTCTTTAAATTTTCTGTCCAATTCTTCTTTCATTTTCTCCCAAATTGCGTATCCATAAGGTTTTATAACCATACAACCTCTTACACCAGAGTTTTCTGCAAGGTCTGCTTGTACTACTAATTCGTTGTACCATTTACTATAATCTTCGCTTCTTGAAGTGAGTTTTGCCATAATTTTTATTTAATTTTGAATTTAACTTTTATTAACCAATGTTATCTAAATATAAAATGGTATTTTTAAAAAAAATTCCGAATGAGAGTTTGGTATATTTTTGGTATAAAATGCAAATATAATTTAATTAAAACTTTTTCGACATGAATAATATAAATTTACTTTACGATAGTCTAAAAATATTTAGAAAAAAAGCTCTTTTTATTGCAGCTGGAAGTTTTCTTTTGGTTTCTTGTGGAACACAAATGGGAGGATATACAGAAACAGATGGCGTTTATTATGATCCCAACAAAGATACTTTGCCAGTTGGTGTAATTATAAATGATAATGGTAATCAAGTTGATGATTATTACAATTACGAAGATAAAACTACTGCAATTCAAAACACGGGAGTGGTACAAAATGAACAAAAAGACAAATACCAAGAGTGGAACTCTAACAATACAAATTCCGATTGGGGTTCATTTTCTGGTTCAGATGTGAATTATTATAATGATTATTACGGATGGAATTCTCCATGGAGATTTGGTTATAATTCTTTTTACGGAAATGGTTTAGGATTTGGTTTTGGCTACGGTTATTCTAATTTTGGCTACAGTCCTTATTATAGTAATTTTGGTTTCAATAATTATTGGGGAATGAATAATTATTGGGGATATAGTCCATTTTATTATGGTTATAATCCTTATTATAGCCCATATTATAGCTATTACGGAGCTTATGGTTATGGAAACTATGGATATTACGGAAACGGATACTATGGAAACTATTACCAAAATAAAAGAAGTGGTGCAAATGGTAGATCTTATAATTCTTATGGAACAAACAAACCAGGTGTAAACCAAGGAACTTCCAATGGTTTTAGAAATGCTACTCAAAATAGTAACAGATATAGAAACGATACAAGTAATAACAATGTAACACCAAGATACAGAAATACTACTAGTACTACTACTACTACTACTAGACAAAA
>CAXYUO010000086.1:0-10566 GCA_964292185.1 uncultured Frigoriflavimonas sp. | reverse complement strand
AGTAATAATTTTCACTGGATATGGCTTTCTTGCAGATCCTTGTCACTCGTAGACAGCTTGTTTGTTATTAATAGATTTTAGAACAGGATATATACTAAAAGATCTTTTTATACTATTAGAATCTGCGTTTTTATTGATGAATTTGGCAATATCTATACTTTTGAAATTACTCATTTTTGAAATTATTTTTAATCGAAAATTCATTTGAACTTTCTAAGTGTTTTGTCTATTTTAGGGAGATTATTTTTCAAAAAACGAATGTTAAAGACAGTATTTCCCTATATTATTGTTTGTTCAAAATTCTTTAAATTATTAAAATATTACTTTGAATATCTATCCTAAATTTATAAGTTTTGAAAAATCTTTTTTGTAATTCATTATCAATGACATGAAATTTTCCTTTTTGCTTATTACAACCAAATATTTTTTTGTGAGTAAAATTCTCAACCTGTTCTTTATTAAATTCATTTAAAAAATCTATCGAATCTGATAATTGTTTTATCATCACATCTCTATTTAGATGTTTTCTATCTTTTAATTCAACTAAAAAAAGATGCTTATCCGTTGTTAACATTCCTTCGCAACGTCCTCTACCTTTATATTCGTTGTCATGGATAATGCATTTGTCTATGGCAGTGAAAATAATTTCATATTCTTTTTCGTTTACCACTGTTGCACCCCATAAATCAGGGTTGTTTTCATCTAAATAGGCTTTGGTACTTTGTATATCATCTCTAATTCCAAACTTTTTTTTATCCTGTGGCATTTCTTGACAATTACCATTAAAAAAATCTAAACTCATAATTCTTCTTCTAATTCTAATAATTGATCAAATAATTCGCTACCTTTTTTTAACATTGAGTTCAGAAAGTTATTATCTGAAGGAATTCCATCGTAATTTAATAATTTTTTTATCGTTCCATCATATTCATCTAATTCATAAATTGATACTTGGTCAGAACAAATGGTTGAATTTCTGGAAATAATTGTGTCTAGTTTATTTAAAAATTCTATACTTTTATTTTTCGATTTTATTTTTCTTTCTAAATAATCCGCTTGAATTGCTAAACTTAAAAAATTAAAGATATACGGACTGTGCGTAGTCATAATTAGTTTATTTCCATCAGTTAAATTATTTAATTTCAATAAATCTTTTAGCATTTCCCATTGAGATTGAGGATATAAATTCTGCTCTGGTTCTTCAACAATATTTATGAAAGCAGACTTATTAAATTTTAAAGATAAAGTAGATAATGCAATTCTTCTTTGCTCTTCAGTAAGGTTATTATTTGACCAAATTTCTTGAACTCCTTTTTTGAACCTTAATTGTTCTTCTGCACTCATTCTTTCTTGGTTAGAAGAGCCTTTTTTTACAGAATTTGCAAGATTATTAGATACCAAAAACATTGGCACTAAAGATTGGAAGCCACTTGAAGCGTCTGTTAATCTTACTTTATACTTTTCTGTTCTTAAATTTACAATATCCTTGGATTTATCATATTCAACAGTTAAATCACTAATCGGCAATTTTAATTTACCCTTCAAATCATTTTTAGCATTATCAAATTCTGTTAAAAATTCTATAAGTGAATCCGAAGATAATTTTAATTCTTTAGGACTTTTCACATAAGAGATAAAGTTTCTTTCAGCCGGAACATACATGATTTGTGGAAGTTCATAATCAATATTTGCAAGTTCATTGATTTTTAAAATTCCATCTTCATGAGTAATCTGATATGCTTTTCCAACATAATCTATCAAAGAATTATCGTTAATCAAAAAATAATTTTCAAGCCTATGGTATTTTAAAAATTGATTTTTCAGTCTATTTTTTCTTTCAAACCATTTTATATTATAATCACCTCGTACCAATGCTTTTTCTATCCAAGTAAATGTTGAAATTAACTTTGCAACCGTACTTTTACCAGAACCTTGATTTCCGATAAATAAAGTAACTTTATTTATATCAATCCACCCATCATCATTTACACAACCTTCTTGAATGGGACCAAAATTTTTAATTTTTATTTTACTCATTTTTATTTATATTTCCTCCTCCACATAATAATTCCGATGATCTCTGTTACTTCTGATCATCAATTCTCCTAAAAATCCTGCGATAAAGAGCAAAGTTCCTAAAACCATCATCGTTAATGCGATGAAAAACCATGCATTATTGGTTAGTAAATGCCCATAAATTCCTCGAGAAACATCTATTAATTTTGAAATTCCGAGCCAAAGTGCTGATAAAAACCCAACGATAAACATCAATGTTCCTGCAGCTCCAAAAAAGTGCATTGGTCTTCCTCCAAATCGGCTTACAAACCAAAGCGTAATTAAATCTAAAAACCCACGTACAAAACGTTCTGTTCCAAATTTTGAAGTTCCATAAGGTCTTGCTTGATGTTGAACTGGTTTTTCGGTAATTTTTCTAAAGCCCGCATTTGCTGCTAAAACTGGGATATATCTGTGCATATCTCCATAAACATCGATGGATTTTACCACATTTTTCTTGTAAGCTTTCAATCCGCAATTGAAATCATGCAATTCTACTCCAGAAAGTTTTCTTGCAGCAGAATTGAAGAGTTTTGAAGGCAAATTTTTGGTCATTACGTTATCAAAACGTTTCTTTTTCCAACCAGAAACGATGTCGTAATTTTCTAGTGTAATTTTATTGTACAATTCTGGAATTTCTTCTGGAAAATCTTGTAAATCTGCATCCATTGTGATGATGATGTCTCCTTTTACTTTTTCGAAAGCTGCGTGTAAAGCTTGAGATTTACCATAATTTTTGGAAAATTTAATCGCATGAATTTCGGGATTTTGATGAGCAAGATTTTCTATAATCGCCCAAGAAAGATCTGTGCTTCCATCGTCTATAAACCAAATTTCGTAGGAAAGTGAGTTTGTATCGCAAACCAATTTTATTCTTGAGTATAATTCTTCAATACTTTCTTCTTCGTTGAGAAGTGGGATAACTATGGATAGGTTCATTTATTTATTAAGATTATTATTGATGTAATATAAGGCTTGATCTGGTGCAAAAACTTGCATTTCTGCTGTAGAGAAATCTTTCAAATCTCGTGTAATAATTGCTGTTAAATTTTCAACTTTATGTGCACAGAAGATTTGAATAGCATCTTCAAAATCTTTATGGCTGGACTTTAACGATTTTTTTATAATTTCTTCATCTACTGCAACAATTTTTAAAAAATGTAAAAGATCATAAATTATATCTCTTAATTCTGCTTCACCAATAGTTTTTTTACAAAGATAATGCAAAGTTCCTATTGAATTTGATGATGCAAAAATTTGTATTTCTTTTATTGTTGCCAAATTGAGTATTTCAGCAACAGATGCAAAATGAGGTTCTCTTCTTTGAAGTAAATCTACCAATATATTGGTGTCCAAATAGAATGAATACATTATTGATATTTTTTTTCTAAATACTCTCTTCTAAAATTATCTAATTCCTCATCAGTGTATTGAGGTTGATTTTTAGGAATTTTTGCTAATAGACTTTTCATTATTGGCGACATGTTCTGCACATCAATATCTTTTGAAAGTAAATTTTCTAACTGATTTTGTATTAAATCAGAAAGACTTCTTTGCGTTGATTTTGCATAAAGTTTTGCCTTTTCTATAACTTCTTTTTCTATTGTTAAAGTCAACTTTGTTGTCATTACGTGTAATT
Source organism: uncultured Frigoriflavimonas sp. (assembly GCA_964292185.1). Lineage (GTDB taxonomy): Bacteria > Bacteroidota > Bacteroidia > Flavobacteriales > Weeksellaceae > Frigoriflavimonas. The sequence goes on along the minus strand of CAXYUO010000086.1, from coordinate 6,872 downwards.
TAAGTAAAGATACGTATTAATATTAATTGATTCAAAAATTAGATGATTAAATGATTGTAAAATTACAAATAACTTGTGTTATTGCTCCAATTCTGAAAATCTTGTTCGGAAAAAACTACCGAAAAACAGAGATAAAAGTAGGAAATAAGCACAAAATCCTGCAAAAACATATCCGAAATATTTAATAGAAAACATATCTTCTTTCAAAGCAACTTTGTGTGCAATTCTTATTTTAGCTTCTTGGTATTTTTTTTCTAATTCTGGCATTTCTGAAGAATCTGGCTTCAAAACTTGCTTGGATTGTTGGTATTCGTCTTCCAAAGAATTTTTGTAACTCTCTATATATTGGTAGTTTAGCAAATCTTTTGTAGGTGTATCAATAAAATTAATATACATGAAAATACTCAAAACACTTAAAAATCCACCAACAAACATCGGTATAAATGCTCTACCATAAGCTTCTTTGAAACTTAATATTTTTTTGAATTTACTATAAGTGGTTACAGAATAAAATGCACCTATTGCAAACAATAATGGGAGCAAAAAAGCACTTAAAAATATAGAATTTTTAAAATAATCTACATTTCTAAAAAAAATATTTGTGATAAAGAATGCAAGCATCGCACTTGCAAATATCATTAAACCAATTACATATACGTTTCTCTTCATTTTTTAACTTTTGATTTTATTTTATTTTTAACTTTTGATTTTGAATTTTAAATTTTTGCTGTATATTTGCAACGGCAAGTCCTAAACAACCAGCTCCTGTGAATCCTCCAGAGTGGGAACGCAGCAAAGGTAAACGGTTGTAGCGGTGTGATTTAGGTAGCTTGCCATTTTTTTGTGCTTTATTCTGAAGTATTTATTTTCTTTCACTGTTGCTTTAATTGTTTCTTGTAAATATCATTTTATCAATGATTTACACTTCTATTTCTTCTCCTAGTTTTGGCAAAATCAGTTCTACATTTGCTTCTTCAAAAATTTCCATTGTTTCTTCGTGGTCTATTTCTATTTTCTCGAAAGTATCAAAATGACAGGCAATTACTTTATTTGTTTTCAAATATTCGTAAGCTGCTAAAGCTGCATCGTCTGCATTCATTGTGTAATGCCCACCAATTGGGAGAATTGCCACAGATACTTCTCCAAACCATTCTATAAATTCCTTCATATCAGACATCAATCCGGTATCTCCTGCCAAATATATTATTTGCTCTGGAGTTCGGATAATATAGCCAGAAGCTAAACCACCATAACTTCCATCTGGAAAAGAGCTGGAATGTGCAGCATTAACCATTGTAATTTCTATTTCTTCTATTTTTGCAGAACCTCCAATATTCAAATCTATAAAATGAGTATGTTTAAAGTAGCCACAAATTTCTGGTTGACCGATTAATATTGCGTCTGGATGATGTTCCAAAACTTCTTTTACATCTGCAATATGATCTTCATGAGCATGTGTAATCATCACATAATCAATTTTTTGCGCAGAAATATCGAATTTAGATTCTTCCTTTTGATAATTGTAAAAAGGATCCGAAAGGATATTTATATTTTTATACGTGAACAAAAAACAGTTTTGTCCGAGGAATTTTATTTTCATTTTTTGATTTTATTATTTTATTATTTTATCCACCTATACTTTTAAATGAATCATTAATATATTCTTTGACTTCATTAAAATCAGTTAAATTATTAATTGTCAATTCAAAATCGCCCGTTCCAAAATGTCCAATATTTCTGACATCTCTTCCATGTTCTGGTATTTGTAAAATATCAATGGGATTAAGTTTTAAATATAAGCGGATTTTAGTTTTAAAGGTTTCCAAGCACACAAAATTTTGACTTGTTTTATATGCAATATAAAGTTTTTTAGGACTTTCTTCTACTGATTCATCAATCGCAAGAATATAATCTCTCACAACTCTAAAAACTTCTTTTGTCGAATCATCTAATTTTATCAAATGTTCTTCTATTGAATAAACTCCAGTTTTCCTTGTTTCCGCTGCTTTTTTTCCAGCTTCAACCATTATTGGATTTTTACTATTTTCAACTTCTAAAGAATTATTATTAATTGTTGTATTTCTTTTATAAATTTCTTCAATGTTTAATATACTATTTTCATATATTTTATACTGCCATAATTCAATATTTGCACCCATAACTTGCACAGCATGAATATCAAATTTTTTATATTCCGGAGCAATACAAATTACTCTAATATCTGACCAATCTACTTCTACAATTTTATTTAGTGATTTGTTTGCAGCAACTTGAAAATCTCCTTTATGATCCTTTATCCAATGTAAATAGTATAAACTTTGATTTATTAGTTCAGAAGATGCCACTTTTTTGTATTCTATAATTACTGGATTATTATCTTCTGAGATCGCAAGAGTATCTATTCTACCAGAATGAACACTTCCAGTTGAAAATTCTGTTGCAATAAAATCACAGTTAAAAATTGTCTTTAAATTATCTTCAACTAATTTTTGTAAATCTTTTTCTAGTTTAAATTCACTTAATTTAATTCTACTTGCTACTCCATTTTGTAATTCAAAAATTGCCATAATATCTTTTTATTTAAAATAATTCAAGCCAAAAGCCAGTAAAATTGACATTACAAAAGTAAGTATTCCTACTTGTTTTAAGAATGGATCTAGTTCTCTTGGTTCTTTTACTTCCATTATTCTTCTGCGAACTGCCATTATCGGAAAAAGCATGATTATTACCATAAATGCATAATAATTCCCACGTTCTTGAAATCCGTTAACCATTAAAAAAGTTAAGATTAAAAGTATGGGTAATTGCAGCAAAACAATTTCATAAATCATGGCAAATTTAAAACCTAAACGCAATGCAAGTGTTTTTTTGCCACTTTTTTCATCGCTTACAATATCGCGCATATTATTGAGATTCAAAACTGCCATGCTCATCATTCCTATTGCTGCAGCTGGTAAAAGGATATCCCAACTCCAAGATTTTGTGAATAGAAAATAACTTCCACCTACAGAAACCAATCCGAAAAATAAGAAAACCATCAAATCTCCTAATCCTAAATATCCATAAGGTTTTTTACCAATAGTATAGCCAATTGCAGCTAAAATACAAGCAATTCCTAATCCTACGAAAACGTAAAATTCTTGCTGATAATTTGGAAAAAACGAAATATACAATAAAAATAATGTTGCCAATAATGAGATTACAGATAATACATAAACGGCTGTTTTCATTTGTTTTACAGAAATTTCTCCGGAAGCTACAGCTCTTTTTTCTGCAGAAGAATCACGAAAAGCATCGGTTCCTTTCACGCCATCTCCGTAATCGTTGGCATAATTGCTCAAAATTTGATAGAGCAAAGTAACCAATAATGCTAATGCAAAAATTTGCCAATTCCAGAAATTACCATCTTCCTCCATTCGCCATTTTGCGATGAAAGAACCTGTAATTATTCCACTTAAAGAGAGTGGAAGTGTGCGCAAACGTGCGGCTTTTATCCAATGTTTCATAAATTAAATGTAATGAGTAATGAGTATTGAGTAATAATTGATTATTGCTAATTATCCATTACTTATGTTACGAAATACAGCCATTTTCCCCAAAATATGGCTTTCTTTTTTCTAAAAACGCACGAATATACTTTATTTTAAATCAAATTCAATCATAATATCTGGTCAAACGCATTAAAAATTAGTAGTATTTTTTTCAGTACATGACAAAAATAGCACATCGCCAAAAATTGACTTGTTTTTTTTAACCGCAAAAGGGACAAAAGTTAAGTGCCTAATTAAGAATTAAATAACTTCTTAATAGTCAGTTAGAAATTCAAAAGTTGACAAAAGCAGTATGCGACATTCTTTTATTATCTTTTGGATTCACTTTTTTAAACAGCAATCTTTTGTCTCTTTTGCGGTTAAAACTACTATTTTTTACAAATTTTTATTTTTTGTCATGTAGTAAAAGTATTTTTTCTATTCGCAAAGAAAAACAAGAATATATTTTTTTCTTCAAGTGTAAACAAGCACTATGGCTATCTATATAGCAGACCACTGCTTTGTTTTTACCAAGAAACCGAAGATACTGGGCAAAAAACTGTATATAAGGCACAGAAGCTTTTAAGAATCTATACAGGATCTATGGGTGCTTCTTCTTCTGGCAGCCCACTTGGTGTGTCATAGATTACATAATCATTGTACTTTGCTTCATTTTCTTCATAGAAAATATCTTGCCCGATGCCAGCATATTTTATGACCAATGCATACAAACTATTCAGCGCTTCTACACGGCTTTCTGTGGCTATATCTCTATCAGATATTCCTTTTGCTACGGCATCTATGCTATCATCTAAGGCTATACCTTGCGCAGTGAGGGCATCTATTTTATTTTGAGTAAGACCTTCAGAAGCCAGGTCTGCAAGGTTTTCATTTGCAGCCTGTGCCATTACTTTGTAGGTGCGTACCAGCTCTGCATCTGGTTGCCGGCTGATTTCTGCATTTCCAAAAGACCTGTATTTTGCAGATTGTGTACCATATTTGATGGCTGCCATATTGAAAATCGTGCGCATGCTTTTTTCTAATCCACTTCTGGCTGCATCTTTACTTTGTGTGAAACCAATTTTGGAGGCTTCTAAAGTTTCATCGGAAGAAAGATTGTTTATTGTTTCTATAGCACCAATAAAATTGTCTTTGGCATTCTTATCATAGCCTCTATCTGCAAATTCTGTAGCGTCTCTATCAAGTAACGCCAGAAATTCGTCTGCTTTTTGTTTTAGCACGGCATCTACAAGTTTGTAATTTCTGGTAACAACTGGTTTTTTCATAATATTTTGTTTTAAAATTAAATACTAATTTATTACTTTTTTAGCAATTGTATTTCTTTAGGGCAAAAATTTAATTAAAATAGACAAAAGCCCACTACTAAGGCACAAATTTCACTTCAAGGTTCATTCGTAATGCTTCACAGAGCATTCGTAATTCTTCAAAATGTTCCCGAAATGCTTCTTGGTTTCTTCGGAATTCTTCATTTGGAATATTTATCTCTTCAAATTTTATAAAAAATAATATTTCATTATTTCGTAATACTTCAAAATTTTATTTGAGTGCTATTTTTAATATTCGTAGTAGTTCTAATGCACTAATTAAAAATTAATAATTTAGAACATGACAAAAATTGATAACAAATTGCAAATCAGAATTTTTAAACCACAAATAATCAATAGGTTATGAATTATATTTTTGTCATGTAGTGAAAATTAATAATTAAAAAATTTTCAACGTTTTATAATTAAAAAATATATCATCAAATCTTTCTAATTATACCAATTATGAATATAAAATAGTTTGTTTTATCATTAAGGCATTAAGATTCATTAAGGCTTAATTTACTTAATGCCTTAATGGTTTTTTAGAATAAAGCTTTCTCACTTATTTTGCTATCTGTATAGAGCACCACGTCTTTTATAACCAACTTTTGAATGGCAGAAATAAGGGTTTCCATCAATTCGTAGTTGGGTTTTTTGTCTTTTGTGGGTAATGAAACTTTATCGTTTAGAATTTTTCTATTACTTATACTATCGCCCCATGAATATTTATGTCCTAAACTTTTATTAATACAAGTTGCTAAATATAGCTGATTGAATTTGCTTTTTTCTTCATTTTTTAGATATAAAGCTAAATTATGACTATCATTTGAATAGAAATCTTCTTCTTGATAAGAAACTACAAATGTTTTACCTCCAATAAAAACACAATTGCCTTTATCTGAATATTTTTCATCATAAGAAATATAGGAGCTTATGGCATTATTCTCTGAACTTGCACATAAATAGGGTGTATTTCCACTATTTGGAACAATGTCTCTTGCTAAAATATTTTTTGTGTTTTTAACTTCAAATATTTCTACAACATTAAATTCTTCAAATTTCTCACTCTCAAAATCTTCTAATACTTGTTTTTCTTTTGGGGTTAACACATAGTCTTTTAAATTATTTTCTGATAAATAAGTATCTAGTTTTGTAATGCGTTCGGTTGCTATGGCATCTATATAGTGTTCCATAAATTCAAAATCTATCTTGCCGTTTTTGGTTGGGAGTGAAATAATCGAATTTTTTAATTCTATTTTAGTTGCTTTTTGATTATAAGAATATTTGAATTTTATTACTTTGTCAATTGAAGCAATAATAAATTTTTGATTCAATTTGTTTAATTTTTCACATTGTAATACACTAGTTGCTCCGTGTCCATCTTTTAAATAAAATGGAGTTTCTAGGTAAATTATATTTTGATTATTTGAATGTATTAAAATTGTTGGCTTTCCATTTTTATTATTTAAAACATTATTAGTTAACTGATTATAAGAAATAACACCATTATTAGTAGTTGATTGACCATAAAACGGATAAAAAGGTTCAGATAAATCTTTTAATTCTTCAAGTTTTAAAGGGTCAATTTCTTTTTGTGGTTGCCATTCTAAAACATCTTCAATCCTAAATTCACCCCATTCAACCTTTTGTAATTTTTGGTTGAGTGGGGCATCTACTTTCCCAGCGTTTCGTTTTGTTTTAAAATACTGGTTACTTCCCACGCTAAATAATCACTTACTGTTTTTTTAAAATCTTGCAAGGTGGGTTTGGTGTCTATGGGTGCGGTTTGGTTCCAGTCGGCGCCGTTTTTTGGGTCTATGGTGCTTTCGTGGTATTGGTTTTCGGTAAGTATAGCCAGTTTGCTTTTGCCAAAACGCACTAAATTAATTAGTTCTTCGTAGCGTTCTTTGGCTTGGTTGGTATCTTTTAGGTTGTTGCTGGCTTTTTTTCGGTTGGTTCTGGTGTAGCCATCATCAGAGAAATCTATAAACTTTACCATTTCGTCTGGGTGGTG
>CAXYUO010000085.1:0-10644 GCA_964292185.1 uncultured Frigoriflavimonas sp. | reverse complement strand
GACATTCAAGACGGAGATCACTCCACATTATCTACAATCCCAGAAAATTTACAGCAAAGTGCAAAACTTTTAGTAAAAGAAAATTGCATTTTGGCAGGTGTAGAAATGGCGGAAATTATTTTTAAAACTTTTGATGAAAATTTAAAAATAGAAGGATTTTTGAAAGATGGAGATCAAGCAAAAGTAGGAGATATTGCATTTGTGGTTTCTGGAAGTGCAAGATCTATACTTTCTACAGAGCGTTTGGTGCTGAATTGTATGCAAAGAATGAGCGGAATTGCAACATTAACGCATGAATGGGATGCAAGATTAATTGGCAGCAAAACAAAATTATTAGACACCAGAAAAACCACACCCAATTTCCGTATTTGCGAAAAATGGGCAGTTGCAATTGGTGGAGGAACCAATCATAGATACGGTTTGTATGATATGATTATGCTGAAAGACAACCACATAGATTACAACGGAAGCATAACAAATGCTGTGAAAATGGCAAAAGAATATGTAGAAAAATTAGGAAAAGATTTAAAAATAGAAGTTGAAACTAGAAATTTAGACGAGGTTAAAGAAGCATTAGAAGCTGAAGCGGATAGAATAATGCTAGACAATATGGATGTAGAAACCATGACAAAAGCCGTGAAAATTGTAGATGGACAATGCGAAACCGAAGCTTCTGGTGGAATTACCAGAGAAATGCTAAAAGAAGTTGCTTCTACCGGAGTTACTTATATTTCTGCAGGAGCATTAACACATTCTGCAAAAAATATAGATCTAAGCTTAAAAGCTGTTAAGTAAAATCAAACCTTTATTTGTCGAGTTTATTGTAGTAAACCATTTGTAGCTAGAAGATTAAGGTTGTAGTTATTAATTCAGAAAAACAATTGTAAAATAAATTTATTATAATAAATTAACAAAAAATTAATACATATTACAATTATAAAAAGTATTTTTGCAGGATAAAATAAACCAAAATAATTCTATTTTATGAAAAACAATTCTATGAGACGAGGAATGCTTACAGTTGCCCTTACTTTATCTACAGCAAGTGTATATTATGCACAAACTGTGAAAGATACTGTAAAAAGAGAAGCAGACATTGAACAAGTAGTTATAGCTGGTGTTGCAGATATTGCAAAAGACAGAAAAACTCCTGTTGCTGTTTCTACAATTCGTGAAGCACAGATTCAAGAAAAATTAGGAAACCAAGAATTTCCAGAGATTTTGAACACAACACCTTCTGTTTACACAACCAAAGGTGGTGGTGGTTTCGGAGATGGTAGAATAAACATCCGTGGTTTTGCAAATGAAAACATTGCAGTAATGATCAATGGTATGCCAGTAAATGACATGGAAAACGGAGCGGTTTATTGGAGTAACTGGGCTGGTCTTTCTGATGTAACTTCTACAATGCAAGTACAAAGAGGTTTAGGTTCTTCTAAATTAGCAATTGCTTCTGTTGGTGGAACTATAAATGTACTTACAAGAGCTGCAGATAAAAAACAAGGTGGTAAAGTTTCCTTAGGACTTGCAAATGATGGTTATTTTAAAACATTATTTTCTTATAATACTGGAAAAAGCAAAAAAGGTTGGTCCTCATCATTCTTATTGAGTAGAACAGATGGAGCAACTTATATAGATGGTTCTGATTTTGAAGGTTATAACTATTATATAGCTGTTGGATACCAACCAAACAAAAAACATGATTTCCAGTTTACTTTTACTGGAGCACCACAATGGCATAATCAAAATTTTACAAACTCAATCGCAACTTATTTAGACATGGGAGATGGTTTGTTAAATGGTGTAAAAGCAGATGATCCAAATAGAAGATACAATTCTAACTGGGGAACTTTAAATGGCAAACAATTTTCAACCAATACAAATTACTACTCAAAACCAATCATGTCATTCAATTGGGATTGGAAAATGTCTGAAAATTCTAAATTAGCTACTGTAGCTTATGCTTCTTTTGGTAGAGGTGGTGGAACTGGAGTTTTAGGTTCTATCAATGGTAAATCTGTTTTTAGCTTACCAAAAACAGCAGATGGTCAAATGAGATTTGATGATATTTATAAGTGGAACAGAGGTGCAACTATAGCAGATTTTGGTGCCAATAGAACAAATCCTAACGGAATTGGAATAAATTCAAGCAGCAATGGAATTACACAAAGAGCAAGTGTAAACTCTCATAACTGGTATGGAATTTTATCAAGTTTCAATCATAAATTAAATGATGAATTTAATTTTTCCGTTGGTGTAGATGCAAGATACTATTTTGGTTTTCACCCAGGTGCTATTACCGATTTATTAGGTGCAAAAGGTTATCTAGAAAAAGGGGATGCTAATCAACCTGCTGGTTACTTGGTAAACCAAACAACTAATACTACTCCATCTGCAAACCCATTTGCATCAGCAATAAAAGACGAATCACAAATCGCATATCGTAATTATAATGGAGAAGTTCTATGGTACGGCGGTTTCGGTCAGGTAGAATACACTAAAAACAATTTAACTGCCTTCGTACAAGGTGCTGTATCAAATCAAAGTTACCAAAGAATTGATAATTGGATTGTAGATGGTGTTACAAAACAAAACGGACAAACTGTAAACCAAAAAACTGGTTTCAAAGATATTATAGGATACAATATTAAATCTGGTTTGAATTACAATTTAAATGAAAATCACAATGTTTTTGGTAATATTGGATATTTTTCAAGACAACCATTCTTTAGTGGAGTTTATCCAAGTAACAAACAAGTTCTAAACCCTAACTTGACTAATGAGAAAATATTTTCTGTAGAATTAGGTTATGGATACAGATCTTCTAATCTAAAAACTAATGTAAACTTATATCGTACAACTTGGCAAGATCGTTTTCAAAGAAGAACAGGTCTTACTGTGAAAGATATTACAGGAGCAACTATTACAAATGCTTATGCAGAGGTTTCTGGTATAGAACAAGTTCATTACGGAGCAGAATTTGATGCAACTTACACAATAAGTAAACTTTTTGATTTTGAAGGTATGCTTTCAGTAGGTAATTTTCAATATAAAGGAAATGCTGTAGGAACTGTTTTTGATGACAATAACAATCCAGTAAATCTTCAAGCAGGCACCAATGTAACTACTTTAAATTTGGATAATGTAAGAGTTGGTGATGCAGCACAAGTTACTGCTTCTTTAGGTGTTACTGTAAAACCTATAGAAGGTTTAAGAATATTCACAAACTGGAGATATGTAGATCAATTGTATGCAAAATTTGATGTAAATGCTTTTGATGTTTCTCAACAAACAGCTACCTATACTCCTGCGGCTTTAGAAAAAGGTGCATTAAGATTACCAAGTTATAATTTATTAGATTTAGGTGCTTCTTATAGGTTTAATGTAAGCAAAAGTGAGAGTTTATCAATAGGTGCAAATGTTTATAACCTTTTTGATACGGTTTATATTACTGAAGCTACAACAAACAATCATACAGATCTTACAACAAGTAATTTTACTGGAACTGCTGCTCAACAAGCAACAGCATTGGCAAATTATAATGCAGTAGGAACTTATAAAGGTATTCACCAGTCTAATCAAGTATATTTCGGTTTCGGAAGAACTTGGGCAGCTAATATTACTTACAATTTCTAAAAATAAATTTTAGATATCAATATATAATCCCGACTATTAGTCGGGATTTTTTTATCTTTGCCTTTAAACTTATTTTATTATGGATTTTAATATCATGCTTTCAGCACACAGAGGTTTTGCTTACCTTATTTTACTTACATCAGCAATCTTCATCCTCGCACTTTTGATGGCGATGTTCGGATATTCTGGTAGAATTTCAAAATTATTGAAAAAATCTACCCTTTTCACCATGATTTTCTTCCATACACAAGCTTTGGTAGGATTAGTAATGTTGTTCTTCTTTTCACCAGGTTTCAAAGCAGCAAAAGAAGCAGGAACTTTAATGAGCGATGCCGTTTCAAGAAATTCATACGTAGAACATCCTACAGCTATGATAATTGCAGCAGTTTTACTCACAATCTTCAACAAAAAATTGAAAACAAGAGACACTATTTCTATGCCGATGGTTATTATTGCAGCAATTGCAATGGCTTTGATGTTATGGGCATTTCAATGGCACAGATTATTTGGGGCGTAAAAACCTTGTGAAATATCAAAAAAAATTAAAATGGAGATTATAACCGACATCAATCAATTAGATCGTGACGATATTTACTCTTACACAGATTATCTGCTATGGAGGTTTAAAGAACGTGTAGAATTGATAAAAGGTAAAATATTCGAAATGAGTCCTGCTCCTTCTCGTAAACATCAAGAGATTTCTTGGAGTTTATCCAGGCAATTAGATAGGGTTTTGAGCGAAAAACCTTGCAGCATGTACACTGCACCTTTTGATGTCCGATTAATTAATTATAAAAAAAGCAAAGCAGATCATCAAATTTTCACTGTAATACAACCAGATTTATGTGTTGTTTGCGACGATGAAAAGTTGGACGATAGAGGCTGCATAGGATCACCAGATTTAATCATCGAAATTCTTTCACCCGGAAATTCTAAAAAAGAAATGGGTGTAAAATTTAATTTATACGAAGAAAATGGAGTTCGAGAATATTGGATGGTAGATTTCACAGAACAAGCAGTATTTATGTTTGTCTTAGAAAATGATAAATATAGAGGATTAAAACCGTTTATTACATCAGATGTTTTAGAAAGTACCATCTTCCCAGAAATAAAATTTGAAGTTAAAAAAATATTCGAATCATAAGTAATTTATATCAATGAAAATAGCAGTAGTAGGAGCAACCGGAATGGTTGGACAAATCATGTTGAAAGTTTTGGAAGAAAGAAATTTTCCAATTACAGAATTAATTCCTGTAGCATCAGAAAATTCTATAGGCAAGAAAATCACATTTAAAAATAAAGAATTCGCCATCGTTTCTATGCAAGATGCAATAGATGCAAAACCAGAAATTGCCATCTTTTCTGCAGGTGGAGAAACTTCCTTAGTTTTTGCTCCAAAATTTGCAGAAGTAGGTTGCACCGTAATCGATAATTCTTCTGCTTGGAGAATGAACCCAGCAAACAAACTAGTAGTTCCAGAAATTAATGCAAATGTATTAACAAAAGAAGATAAAATTATAGCTAACCCAAATTGCTCTACCATACAATTGGTAATGGTTTTACAACCTCTTCATCAAAAATTTAACATTAAAAGAGTTATCGTTTCTACTTATCAATCTGTAACCGGAACTGGCAAAAATGCTGTAGATCAGCTTAATGCAGAAATTATTGGAGACGATTCTGTAGCAAAAGTATATCCATATAATATTTTCAAAAATGCTTTGCCTCATTGCGATGTTTTTTCTGACGGAGATTACACCAAAGAAGAAATAAAACTAATGACGGAACCCAAAAAAATTATGGGAGACGATTCTTTCCAATTAACGGCAACTGCAGTTCGTGTTCCTGTACAAGGTGGACATTCCGAAAGTGTGAATATAGAATTTGAAAATGATTTCGAAATTTCTGAAATCAAAGAAATTCTAGCCAATGCAAAAGGAGTTACTTTGCAAGACGATGTGCAAAATAATATTTACCCGATGCCATTGTATGCAGAAGGGAAAGACGATGTTTTTGTAGGAAGAATTCGCCGAGATGCTTCTCAAAAAAACACCATCAATCTTTGGGTAGTTTCTGATAATCTAAGAAAAGGAGCGGCTACAAATGCAGTGCAAATTGCAGAATATTTGGTAGAAAATAATTTAGTTTAAAAGAATTATTTATAAACTACAAATATTTTTTTTCCACTAATGCACGAATTTAGAATGAAAATTTTATTGATTTAAACTGCCTAAATTTTCGCCGTAATTTTGATAAATAAAAATATACATTCGTGCATTCGTGGCGAAAAATAAGATTAAAATAAAACAGCATATCTTTTAATCAAAAAAATGCCAAATACAACCCCAAAACAAGATAAAAGCAACTATATTTTCCAAAGAAATGTAGCCATTATTGGGATTGTGCTTTTTCTTGGTAAATTATTAGCTTGGAAACTCACCAATTCAGACGCCATATTTTCTGATGCTATGGAAAGTATTGTGAATATTATCGCCGCTTTTCTCGGTTTATATGCTCTCCATTTAGCCAACAAACCAAAAGACGAAGATCATCCTTACGGACATGGAAAAGTAGAATTTGTAACCTCTGGAATAGAAGGAGCATTGATTATTTTTGCAGGAATTATGATCATCATTCAATCTGCAGATTCACTTTTGAATGGAAACAAATTGCATGAATTAGATTATGGAATCTTTATTATTGCAGCCACAGCAATTGTAAATTATATTCTTGGCATCATTTCTTTCAAAAAAGGCGAAAAAGATAATTCTGTAGTACTTCAAAGTTCTGGTAAGCATTTGCAATCAGATACTTATACGACTTTAGGTGTGGTTTTAAGTTTAGTTTTGGTTTATTTCACAAAATGGCATTGGTTAGATGCTGTAATCGCTGCTTTTTTCGGAACTTATATTATTTTCATTGGCTACAAAATCATCAGAAAATCTCTAAGCGGAATAATGGATGAAGCAGATATGGAAATGATGGCAAGATTAGCAACTTTCCTCAATAATAATAGAAGAATTACTTGGATTGATCTTCATAATGTGAGAATTCAAAAACATGGCAGCAAATTGCATTTAGATGCACATCTTACTTTGCCATACTATTTTGAATTACGTGGAGCACATGCAGAAATGGAAAAAATGATAAAAGCAATCGTGAAAAATACGGATAGAAATATAGAATTTAATCTTCACTTAGACGATTGTAAAACTTTTTCCTGTGAAATTTGCCAAATTAGCGATTGTCCAGTAAGATCAAGAGATTTTAAGGAAAAAATAGATTGGACAGCCGAAAATATTTCTCAACCAGACAAACATCAATTAGAAAATACTTTAGGTTAAAGAGTTTTTCTATTTAAAAAATGAAATTCATTTTCACACCAAACTTCCAACTCCTAACTTCCAACTCCCAACTTCAGACTCCTTTTTCTATAATAAAATAACGGAATTATCAACAATAGAATAATTGGCTGTATCACAAATCTTCTCATATAAAAAGTGAAAAGATAGCCAATTTTTAATTCAGAATGCAAACAATACAAATAGATAGGAAAAGTGATAGCAAAAACAAGTGTCATTAAAACAAGACCTTGTATTGTCCATTTCAAATTATTGAAAAATGCTTGCAAAACGATTGCAGAGAACAATAAATTCAAAGCAAATCGAAAAATATGATGCAAAATAAGCTTTACCCAAACAAATTCTGGTATAGAAAGATACTTATTTGTTTCATGAAAATATTCTAAAAACGGATCGTAGAAAACACTACTTTCCACCATTCGTATTCCAATCAATCCACAAATCCCGATGATTGCAAAAATCCAATTATATATTCTCATTTCTCAAAGCAAAAAATTTAATCCAAACCAACCAAATTACAACCACCATTCCATAAATTGCAGCAGGAAATAAGTAATCATGCGTGAATTTTGAATAATCTGGAAAATTTAAATACACCACATTCAAACCTACAATTCTGAAAACATTAGCAATATGCAAAATTAAAATACCAGCAAATGCGAAGATAAATGTTTTCCAACCTTTATAAAATGCGAAGACGAATGCTACGAATAAAATAAGTACAGAAACGATGTTACAACCTTCTACCATTCTGGTTACGTCTATTCCATTGGTTTGAAAAACAGCAGTTTCGTAATTAGGATACGGAACTAATATTGTGGGATATCCAATAACATTTTGCACATAAACTACTTGTTTTGCAACCCAATATGAAAATGTATCCATATCCATTCCTTCAAATGGTTTAAGATACATTTGATATGCCAACAAAAGTATCATATAAATTAGGATAAAACGTAAAAGAACCTTCAAAACCGGCTTAAAATCTGTAAACATTTTGCAAATATAACACTTTCTAAAAATTGTAATCCCTATATTTGTGATTGATAATGGAAGAATTGAAAGCAAAAGAATTATTTGAAAATTACATCGGCGAAAATGCGGATGCTTTTATTGCTTTACCTCAAAGTGGATCTGCACGCATCAATTTTATTGGCGAAAAAAATGGTAATAAATACGTCATCACTTGCAATGAAAATCTATTAGAAAACAATGCTTTTCTCTATTTTTCAAAGCTTTTTCAAGATTTAGAATTAAATACACCCAAAATTTTAGCCATTTCTGATGATAGAAAAATGTACGTACAAGATTTTGTTGGTTCTCACACTTTATCAGAATTAATTGAAAAAAATGGACTTACTTCTGAAGTAAAAAATTTAGTAAAACAAACTTTAGAAAAATTATTTCAACTTCAGAAAACTACAGAAGGCAAAGTAGATTACAAAAAAACATTTGAGTACGAAAACTATGATGAACTCCCGATTCGGAATGATCTTTTCTATTTCAAAAATATGTTTGTAGATGTTTTAGAATTGCCTTATCAGAAAGCCAATTTGCTGCGAGAATTTGAAAATTTAATTAAAATAATAGAAAATCTTCAGCCAAAAACCTTAATGATTAGAGATTTTCAAGCCAGAAATTTAATGGTAAATGAAGATGAGGTTTATTTTATAGATTATCAATCTGCGATGAAAGGACCTGCAATGTACGATGTACTCTCATTTTTGTTTCAAGCAAAAGCCAATTTCCCAGAAGATTTTAAAAATGAAATGCTTCAATTTTATCTTAATCTTTGGAACAATTCTGAAATTGAAAAAAAACTTACAGATTCAATAAAACCATTGCTTTTGATAAGATATTTGCAAGTTTTAGGAGCTTATGGTTTACGTGGATTGATTCAAAAAAAGCCACATTTTATTTCAAGTATAGAAAAAGGAGTTCAAAATTTGGTAGAATTTGCAGAAAATTGGGAAGAAATGAAAAATTATCCAGAATTGAAGAAACTAATTTTAAGTTTTGATTCTGATGTAGTAAAGTGTAGAGTAGAATTTTTTAATCATTAAGGCATTAAGAATCATTAAGATATATGGAAATTACAAAAAGATATATAACGCAATTATCCTACGAAATCACAGGTTTTGCTATAAAAGTACACAGAAATCTTGGGCCAGGTTTGTTAGAAAGTATTTATGAAACATGCTTAAAATATGAATTAGAAAGAAATGGCTATTCAGTGAAACAACAAGTAATTGCAGACATTGTTTATGATGATTTATTAATTGCAACAACATTAAAACTTGATTTATTGGTAAACGACTTAATTATAATAGAATTGAAAACCGTTGAAGAATTAAGACCTGTTCATCAAGCACAATTATTAACCTACATGAAAATGCTTGAAAAGCCACAAGGTTTGTTGATAAATTTTTTCACAGATAATATTGCAAAATCAATGAAACCTTTAGTAAATGAATTTTTTACAAGTTTTCCAGATTAAATCCTACATAACTTCACACTATAGCAAAAATTTAACTTTACCTTAATGTTTCTTAATGCCTTAATGGTTTTAAGATTTCCAATAAATGATTTAAAAATATTATTATGAGTTTAACAATAGAAATACACAGTTTTTCCTATAAAAAAGGGGGGATTCCAAAAGATAATACCGGAAATGGCGGCGGTTTCGCTTTCGATTGTCGCGGAATTTTAAATCCTGGAAGACAAGAAGAATACAAAACTTTATGTGGAGACGATGCAGGAGTACAAAACTTCTTAGAAACAAAAACACAAATGCCAGCATTTTTAGAAAGTGTAAAATCTCTAACTTCAATCACCATTCAAAACTATATTGATAGAGGTTTTGAGCATTTGCAAGTTAATTTTGGTTGTACAGGTGGTCAACATCGATCCGTATATTCCGCTATAAAATTTGCTGAATTTGCAAAAGAAAAATTCCCAGAAGCAAATGTTACGCTTTTCCACGATGAACAATTGCATTTGAATAATTAGAATAAAGTCTATTATCTTCTATCTATCATCTCTAAATCTTTTTTTTAAATGAAAGCCCTAATTTTTGCAGCCGGAAAAGGAACCCGCTTAAAACCCTTTACAGATCATCATCCAAAAGCTTTGGCTTTGGTAAATGGTATTCCGTTATTAGAAAGAAATATAAAATATTTGCAAAGTTATGGCATCCAAGATTTTGTAATTAATGTACATCATTTTGGAGATCAAATTGTAGAATTTCTTAAAAAAAATGATAATTTTGGTAGTAATATTGAAATTTCTGATGAAAAAGATGAGCTACTTGAAACTGGTGGTGGTTTGGTTTTTGCAAGAAAATTCTTAGATGATGGCGAAGATTTTTTAATTCTAAATGCAGATATTCTTACGGATCTTAATATAAAAGATTTTGTAGACTATCACAAAAAGAGCAAAGATTTCGTAACATTAGCAGTTTCAGATAGAAAAAGCGGCCGAAAATTGCTATTTAATGAAAAACTGATTTTAAGAGGTTGGCTGAATGTTTCAACTGGTGAACAAAGATTAGCTGAATTTAATAAAGGTTTCAAAGCATTGGCTTTCAGTGGAATACACTGTGTGAATCCGGCAATTTTTGACAAAATAAAAAGAAAAGGAAAGTTTT
>CAXYUO010000084.1:0-10686 GCA_964292185.1 uncultured Frigoriflavimonas sp. | reverse complement strand
GAACTTTTAAATGATTTTTATAACAGATTTTTTCTTTATCGGACAGTAGTGATTTAAAATTATATTACAAGGGTAAATTGAATAATAAAATTACAGAAAAAGATTTTGCAACTTATTTACAAAAGCGAAAAACAAAGAAAGATAAATAAATTTAGCACATTTTGCCAATTGTATTGAAAATATATAAAAATGAAAGCAAAAGAATTAGAAGCAATGTTACAATAAAAACCGCCGTGTTTAATATATTTTTATATTTATTTTTAATGAAGAATATTTTGAAAAACTGCATTGAAAAATAAGAAATCCCAACGAATATTGACAATACAAATATGAGATATAAATAAAATAGCATTTTTAATAAAATTAAAATATTAATTGTGGTTTATTACCAACCTTCATCTTAATATTTGCTCCAATAATCAATGGTAAATTCTCGAATATATGTCCATTTGGAAAGCGAAATAGAGTAGGGAAGTCGTAGTTTTCTATTCTCTTAGAAATTAGTTCGTAGGCAAATTCATCAAAACTATTTTCATAATTTTTATTGTCTGCTTCTTTTCCCATATTGATCATTCCACCTACGATCAATCCTTTTATTTTCTTGAAAACTCCTGCCATTTCCAAACTCATCAACATACGATCTAAAGCGTAATAATTCTCACCAATTTCTTCAATAAATAGTATTTTATCTTTAAAATTGAAATTATATCTGGTTCCCAAAAGTGCATAAACCAATGCTAAATTTCCACCAATTAATTGTCCTTCTGCTTTTCCCTTTTTATTGAATTGAGAATCTTCAACTAAATATTTCGGCAATGATCCTTCTAAAACTTGAAAAAGCTGTTTATAGCTTTCTTCAGAAACGCCAAAAGAAGACGTTTTGATGGTTTGTCCGTTGATAGAAGCGATATTATTTTTTAATAAAAAGCTGTGAATCACCGTATTATCAGAATAACCGATATACCATTTAGGATTTTTTTTGAATTTTTTTAAATCTATTCCTTCCAATAAATGTTGGCAACCATAACCTCCTCTTGCAGCCCAAATTGCATCAATATCATCATCATTAAAAGCCCAATTGATGTCTACAATTCTTTCGTTTTCTGTTCCAGAATATTCGTAACCAAATTTGTTTTTACCGAAAAGATGTTTGCCCAAAACAGGAATATAACCGTTGGTTATAATTAAATCTATAGTTGCTTGTAATTGATCTTTTTCTACAGAACCTGCAGGTGCAATAATGGCGATTTTAGCTCCTTTTTTAATGGATTTTGGGAAAATAATTTCTTTCATTTTTTATAATTTCTGTTGTTGATGCTCGGCTTCTTCTAATTTTTTATCGAACTGATTAAATTTTGCAAAGCTTTGTAAGAAAATAAAGATGCTTACAATTACCAAAATAACTCCAACTATATTTCGAATGAGATTGGCAATTTTTGGGGTCATTTTATGGTGAAATTGCTTTGCCAATAGTATCTTTAATAAATCTATACAAAGATAAGTTCCTAATAAAAAAGCGATGTATAGCACGAAATCTCCTGCTTTTGGGTATTGATTTTTCACCGTTATTACGGTTATAAGCCAAAATAGTATAACTCCAAAATTTAAAAAATTTAAAGCAAAGCCATTAAAAAATGTCTTTATGTAGTTTTGATTAATTAATTCTTGTTCGTTTTTCAAATGTATTTTAGTTGTGGAAATAATCATGAAAATGGCATAAACAAAAATAATTATTGCTGTAATGGTATAAAACCATGGATGATTTCGTATTGTTTCTTTTAAAAAATCTGTTGCAAAATAAGCAGCAATAATACACATCAAATCTGCTGTAAGCACTCCAAAGTCTAATGCCAAAGCATGTTTTGGACCACGCAAAAAGCTGGTTTCTATCACCAAAAAAAATATGGGTCCTATGAAAACCAGACTCAACATAATTCCTAAACCTATTGCTGTAAAAATGAGTTCTAACATTGATTATACTTTAAAATGCTAATCTACAATTTTAAAATCCAATTGTTTTTGTATAGATTAAGAATTTCACTAATGCGGGTGTAAAATTTAACCACAAAGGCACAAAGATTTTTAAAATTATTGCAAAAAAGAGTTCATAGAGTTTTTAAAATCGTAGATTTTTACTTCTGTAATCTTTTTTAATTCTTAAATATTTGCATTATTCTTTTGTGACTTTGTGGTTTAAAAAATATCAATTTTTTCTAATCTACAATTTTAAAATCCAATTGTTTTTGTGGTAGATTGACCTTCATTACTTTTATTTTCACTTCATCTCCCAACTGAAATTCTCTTCCTGTTTTTCTGCCGTAAACTGCATGGTTTTTAGCATCATAAGAATAAGAGTCATCCGTAAGATCTCTTAATTTTATTAAACCTTCTGCACCGTTTTCAGGAATTTGAACCCAGAAACCAAATTCTGCAACTCCAGAAATAACACCCGAAAATTCTTCTCCAAGATGTTTTTCCATGAATTTTACTTGCATAAATTTAATAGAATCTCTTTCTGCATCTGCAGCCAAACGTTCTCTTGCTGAACAATGTTTGCAATTTTGCTCGTATTCTTCTTTATTTGGCGATTTTCCACCATCTAAATAATGCTGCAAAAGACGATGCGCTATCAAATCTGGATATCTTCTAATCGGCGATGTAAAGTGGGAATAAAACTCGAAACCTAAACCGTAATGCCCGATTGGTTCTGTAGAATAAATGGCTTTGCTCATGCTTCGCATTGCCAAAGTTTCTATCATATTTTCTTCGCCTTTTCCTTGCACATCTTTCAACAATTTGTTTAAAGATTGCGCTACTTTTTTGGTATTTGCCAAATCCATTTGATAGCCAAAAGTACCTACAAAATCTCGTAAAGCTTCTAATTTCGCTGGATCTGGATCGTCGTGAATTCTATAAATAAAAGTATTTCCGGTAGCTTTTCCTTTATTATTTAAAGAAACGAACTCCGATACTTTTCTATTTGCCAAAAGCATAAATTCTTCAATTAAATGATTGGCATCTTTGCTCACCTTGAAATAAACGCCAATTGGCTCATTATTTTCATCTAAATTAAAACGAACTTCGCTTCTATCAAAGGTAATTGCACCATTTTCAATTCTTCTTTCTCTCAAAATTTTTGCAAGTCGATCTAAAACCAAAATCTCTTCTGAAAGCTCTCCTTCTTTGTTTTCAATTCTTTCTTGTGCATCTTCATAAGCAAATCTTTTGTCGGAATGCGTAACCGTTCTTCCAAACCATTCTTTCACCACTTCTGCATTATCATTTAATTCAAAAACAGCGGAAAAAGTATATTTATCTTCATTTGGACGAAGCGAACATACATTATTACTCAAAACTTCGGGCAACATCGGAACTACGCGATCTACCAAATAGACGGAAGTTGCGCGTTTGTAAGCTTCATCATCCAAAACAGTTCCGGGTTGAACGTAATGCGAAACATCTGCGATATGAACGCCGATTTCCCAATTTCCGTTGTCTAATTTCTGCAAAGAAAGTGCATCGTCAAAATCTTTTGCATCTTTTGGATCTATCGTAAACGTGAGGATATTTCTCATATCTCGGCGTTTTGCAACCTCAGATTCATGGATTTCTTTATCCATATTTTGCGCAAAATCTTCTACTTCTTCTGGAAATTCATAAGGCAAACCGTATTCTGCAAGTATGGAGTGAATTTCGGTTTCATGTTCTCCTGGAGCTCCAAGAATTTTGATGATTTCTCCTGTTGGATTTTTTTCTCCAGATCGCCAATCGAGCATTTTTACGATAACTTTATCTTTATGATTTGCTCCATTAATGTTGCTTTTCGGGATAAAAATATCGGTGTTTATTTGTTTTTTATCACAAACCACGAAGCCGAAATCTTTGTGCTCTATCAATTCTAAAGTTCCCACAAACTGGTCTCTATTTCTTTCAAGTACTTCTATTACAGATGCTTCTGTTTTTTTTCCTTTGTATTTATAAGGAATTATCAGAACTTTATCGCCTTGCAAAGCATCTTTCACATTTTTAGAATGCACGAAAATATCGTCTTCATAATCTTCTACTTTCACGTAGGCATTTCCTTGCTGATTGAAATCTATAATACCCGTCAAAGTATCTTTTATTTTCACATTCAGCATGTACTTTCCTTTCTCTATTTCCTTTATTTTTTCGGTAGCAAGAAGCGTGTGAATGGTCTGAATTACGATTTCTCTTTGTCTTGGATTTTTTTGATCTATTCCGTCTGCAATTTGCTTGTAATTATACATTTTTGCGGTATTTGCCCCCATAAATTTCAAAATATCTTTCCCGATATTCTGTAAATGATTGGTCTTTTTTTGGCTGAAAAATTTTTTTTGTTTTGCCATTATTTTTTATTTAATTGTATTTTGATAATTATCCTCCGAAATTTTTACCCAGTCTTCAGTTTCAAAATTATATTTAAATTTAATATAATTAAGAGTTTTTAGGGTAGAAATTTTAAATGTTATCTCTGTCTGAAATTGCTTGTTTACAATTCTTCTATCTTCCTCAAATATAATCCTGTTAAATTCAGTTGGCAATTTTGATAATATTTTTGATTTATTTTGATAATATTTTATATTGCCATATTTGGGGTCAGAAAATGTGGTAAGTTTAGAAATAAATTTTATTTGTTCGGTATTTAAATTTCTAAATTCCTCATCATTTTCTCGATAAAAACCTGCTTTACCCCAAAATAATGAATTTCCTGATGCTGGAAAAAGATTTTGATTGACTGTTTTTGAAATATTTTCTAACATTTTATTATCCCAAATGTAAGATTCTGTTGTGTAATTTAATGTTTCTGGAAATTTAAAATCTGGACATTCTGAAGGCCCTTCTCCTTCAAAAACGTCTGAATTAATTATTAGTAAAATTGAAGAATCGTATTTAATCTTTTTTAAGAATTCGAGAAGTTGCTTTTGTATAGATTTATAGTTTATGCTTTGCTGTAATTTGATAAAATCATCTGCTGCTTTCTTATTAATCCTATAATTTTCATTACAATCTTTTTTCGGGCAACCATTATATTCAGGAAGTCCAACAACGGTTGGACAAGCATCATCTTTATCTAAAATGCCATCGTTATCTGTGTCTGGCCAAGGACAGCCATTATTTTCAATTGGACCCGCAACTGTTGGACAAGCATCATCTTTATCAATAAGACCATCTCCATCAGTATCTAGCCAAGGACAACCATTGTTTTCTATTGAACCTGCTTCATTTGGACATTGGTCTAGATAATGCAAAATACCATCTCCATCTTTATCTGAAAGACAAGTTTTTTTATTAAATTCTTTTTTGCATTTTTTGAATGCGTCTTTATCAGTGATCTGCTGGGAATTGCAGAAAATTAGAGTGAAGAGGAACAGGAGTGAGAGGTGGGTTTTCATTTTTTTTTTAAAATTTATACTCTTCGATTGTGGGAATTTCTACCCATTTTTTATTTTGATATTGGTAGGTATTATAGATACTGTTATGTTCATCATATTTATATTGTACAGAAACAATTTTACCTAAATAATTCCTAAACTTTATCTCAATTTTTTGACTATTTTGTTCACTTAAATCAATTTTATTTTTGTTGTTTTTATTCGGGAAATAATAATATTTTTCGCCATTATTTGCGTTGAAATGGCCATCTATTTCAGTCATTTGTGATTTTGAAAATAATTTTATTGCTTTATCATCTTTTTTTACATTTGTTTTAACGGTTTCATCATTAATAAATTCACCTTTATCATGTAAATAGGGAATTAAATTTATGAAGTATTTTCTTTGTAGATACTTAACAGTCGTTTTATTCCAAAAATCAGATTGATTATAAATTGGATTTTTGTAATTGCAATAGACTGGAGTATAATCGTATATATCTATAATAATTTCTGGTTTATATCCAAATGGTAGCGTATATTGTATAATCATACTTTTTTTTGTGTTATCAAAAGTAATATTATTAGCAACTATCTTTCCTAATTTTTTAAATGAAACTCCCTCAAAATCTTTTATTAATATATTGCATCTTTTAAAATCTTCAAACTTTAGTTCCTTTATATATTTCTGTTCAGCAATATTGTCTCTTCTCGTTTGGTTAAAACCAAGCGCAAAAAAGAAAATAAATAGAAACGTAAGATAGGTTTTCATTAATTTAATTTAAAATTTATATTCCTCAACTATGGGAATTTCTACCCATTTTTTATTTTGATATTGGTAGGTTTTTATGACCGAATTTTCTGACCTATATCTTTCAGCATAATTATAATTGTACCTAAATTCTACCGAAACTTTCCCGTATAACTGATTGGTAAATATTAGTTCTAATTCGTCATAATTTTTAGTCTCCATTCCAGTATTATTCATTATTACCAAATCTTTTTTATTATTGAATGGGTAGTAGAAAAATTGTTCTTCTTTTAGATTCTTTCCCTTATACATTTCTATATAATTTCCTTCTTTTTGTTTTCTTGTATCTACTATTAGTTTTCTTAAAATTGTTGTTGATTTGCTTGTGAGTTTATCATAAATAAACTCTTTTCTTAAATCATTTCTCGGAATTATATTTTTTTTAAACTTTTTGACCATCAATTTAATATTTTTTTTAGTCCAAAAAACAGTACCATTATAATTAGGTTTTGCAGAAAGTTCTTCAAAGCAACAAAAGCAAGGTTCATTATCAAAAGGATTTGGAACATATCTTTCATGATAGACAAAAATTAAACTTTGCTTTGGTAATTTTGTTAAATCAATATCTTTAATAATTTTTATTGCTAATCCATCATAATTAATAAACTTTCTCTCATAAATTAACTTTTTATACAAAATACTATCTTTTTTTTGCCTTTCTTCACAACGTTGAACCCGTCGCACATCCTGCGCAGAAATAAGCGCAAAAAAGAAAATCATTAGTAAAGAGAGGTATGATTTCATTGTTTAAAATTTTTTTTACTCTGCTTCAATTATCCTTTTCAATTCTGCTTCTTTAGGTAAATTTACCATATATATATTTTCAAAAAGCGTTTAAAAAGCGTTTAAAAAGCGTTTAAAAAGCGTTTAAAGTGTTTACTTTTTTTTCCAAAAATATCCAGGTAAACTTTCAATTTTACCTTCCATCCTCAATGACGTAAGAAAATTTGTAACTTTATTTTTTTTCTTAGCTTCTGTAAGAACTGCTGATAATTTAGGAATTATTAGATTGTCTATATCTTTTCTTTTGATTTCACCCGATTTTGAGATGAATTCTAATATTATATCTTTAAAATGTTTATCATCAAAACTTCTATTATTAATATATTCTGCTAAAAGTTCTATATTTTCAGTTGGCTCAATTACATTGTAAGATATATAAATACTACCTTTTCTTCCTTCTATAAATTTTTTCTTTTTTAGATAATTATATTCGCTATCTAAAAGTACTTTTTTCTTTTGAACTTTATCAAGGATTAAAGTATCTTCTAAGCTAATTTCTGGATTTTTTATAAGTATTTTGGCAAAATCTTCATTTATTACTTTACCAATAATGGTAACTTTTACCTTTTCATTAGAAAAGTCATATTCAGGTAAAGGAAAAAATCTTTGTTTTTGAAAATTAAATACTTTTCTTATTCCTCCTCCTTGAGTTTCTATCATTCCAAGATTCCTCATCGCTTCTACTAAAAAAGGATTTCTATATGATTCTTCTGGAGCATCATTTAAAACAACATCTTCTATGGAATTAGGAAGAAAAGTTCCATAATTAGAAAATACTAGATGGTCATCTTCGAATTCAACCACATTAATACGAGATTTTTTACTATAATCTTGGTGTGCTATTGCGTTGTTCAACGGTTCTCTTATTACAAAAGGATCATATCTTAAAACTTCATCAGGAAAAAGGGTTCCTTCTCTCAAATATCTATATTTTAGGTTTCTAATTTTCTTGAAAATTTCATCAATGCTAAGAATAAGAGGAACTGAAAAAATTTCAAAATCTTTATCTTGATTATCAATGGTTTTTAGGTTCCATCTAATTTTAATACAGGAATCTAAAAAATGTTCTTCCTCTTCTTTCCCTAAAAGAATTAAACAAGTCCTGGTAATTTTACCTTTAATCGTTAATTTTGCTTTATCAAGAAATTTAGCATCATTCCAAGAATCGATTTCTTCTGCATATCTAGGATTTCTTTTTGTAAACTCTTGCTTCGCTTTTAAAATGGCATCTTCATCTAAATCAATTATAGTTGCACCATCTACTATTTCTTTTGTCCAATCTTTAATAATTAAGACCTCATGAATGATAGATTCTTTTCTTTCATTTCTCATTTCTATTAGACTTTCATTGACTCTTTGCCAAGCTTTTTTATGTGCAAATACACATTGTCTGAAAGGGTGTTTCGGTATTTTGAAAATCCAAATTATTTTATCAGTATCCGTTGTTTTTAATTGTTCTACTTCAAAAATATCAGAATCAAAATGAGTTAAATTACCTAAAATTCTAAATTTAATATTATCAATTGTATAATCACTAAAATTTTGAATACCAACAATATTCAACGTCTTATCTTCAACTCCAATGATCAAACTGCCACCTCCAGAATTTGAAATTCCAGAAACATAGGAAATAATATCTTCACCACTTTTTCCAGCGATAGAATGTTTAAGATTTTTAAATTCTTTCCATTCACAATTTTCATTTTCTTTAGGAAAATTTATCTTTAAAAAAATATGTAATTCAGTTTCATTCATATAATAAAATCCTATTTATTAACACCCAATTTTATCCACTCTATTTTGATGTCTTCCTCCTTCAAATTCTGTAGCTAGAAACACATCAACAATTTTTAGTGCCATTTCTTCGGATATGAATCTTGCTGGTAAAGCAAGCATATTCGCATTATTATGTTGTCTTGCCAATTCTGCCAATTCTACTTCCCAACATAATGCACAACGTATTTTTTGATGCTTATTTGCCGTCATAGAAACTCCTTGTCCGCTTCCACAAATTAAAATTCCTAATTCGTTGCTTCCATTTTCTACTGAACTTGCAGCTGGATGTACAAAATCTGGATAATCTACGGAATCTAAAGAATGCGTACCGAAATCTTCTATTTCAAATCTTCCTTTTAGATGATTTTTAATTATTTCTTTTAATTCAAATCCTGCATGATCTCCTGCAATCGCTATTTTTCTCATATATTTACTCTTTGTATCTGTACAAATTTAAGTATATATATTGAAATGCAAGGTTATCCACAAGAAGGTTTCTATTTTCTGAAATATAAAATTTTATATTCTATTGATAGAAGGTTAATTAGCTTTTTTTATAATAAGCTATCTACTTGATTGAAATGTAATTAACATTTAGTTAATATTGAAGTTGAAAAAAGATGAAAATAGGGTGGAGAAATATATAAAGTTTAACCTTGTGTAGATGAATAAATTTATTAATGAACTAAATTTTAATAGTTTTCCTATTTTATTTATAAATTTTATGAGCATCAATTTTTAGTTTTATCCATGTAAAATTTAATAACAAAATAAAAGCTAACAAATTAATATAAATTGTTTAAAACTTATATAAAAATCTATATATCAATATATTAACGAATAATTTAATTCACATTTTTCTATTATTAAATTATGCATAAAAGAAACTTAAAAATTTCTCCACATTACCAACAACACTCTACAACACCATTCATATTTCTTTTATATATAAATAAAATTTTGTTGTTTAATGATTGGATAAAGACTTGTGGAAATTAAAAGCGGTTGAATTTTTTTTAAGCTAGAAGAATCCTTAAATTTGTATTTCAAATAACTCAATAAATAATAGATATGAAAACCATCAAAGATTTTGATTTTAAAGGCAAAAAAGCTCTTGTAAGAGTAGATTTCAATGTTCCACAAGATGATGCAGGAAATGTAACAGATAATACGAGAATTATTGCGGCAAAGCCATCTATTGATAAAATTTTGAATGATGGTGGTTCAGTAATTTTGATGACGCATCTAGGAAGACCAAAAGGAAAAGTGAGTGAAGAATTTTCTTTAATAAATATTTTACCAGAGATAGGAAATGTATTAGGAAAAACGGTTTTGTTTTGTGAAGATTGCATTGGAGAGAAAGCAGAAATGATGTCTAATAATCTTAAAGAAGGAGAAATTCTACTTTTAGAAAATTTAAGATTCTACAATGAAGAAGAAAAGGGTGATAAAGAATTTGCACAAAAATTAGCTAATTTAGGGGATGCATATGTGAATGATGCTTTCGGAACAGCACATAGAGCACATGCTTCTACAGCTGTGATTGCTGAATATTTTCCTTCAACTAAATTTTTCGGTTTATTGATGGCAAAAGAATTAGAAGCGATAGAAAAAGTACTTAAAAATGGTGAAAAACCAGTAACTGCTGTAATTGGAGGTTCAAAAGTTTCATCAAAAATTACAGTAATAGAAAATATTCTAGATGCGATAGATCAATTAATAATTGGAGGAGGAATGGCATTTACTTTTGTGAAAGCAATGGGAGGAAAAATAGGAATATCTATAGTAGAAGAAGATAAGATGGATCTTGCTTTAGATATTTTGGAAAAAGCAAAAATGAAGAATGTAAATGTAATTTTACCTATTGATACAATAATTACTGAAAAATTTGATAATAATAGCGAAACTAAAGAAGTAGATATT
>CAXYUO010000083.1:0-10727 GCA_964292185.1 uncultured Frigoriflavimonas sp. | reverse complement strand
AATAAGGGCTAGTTCGTTTACAAATGAGATATTTACGTCTCTTTGTGCGTTTTCTATGGCTTTACTTGCTTCTGCAACTTTGATGCTTGTTGCTTTGTGCGTTCCAGCTTTAATAATTTTTTTGTACAATTGATCTACGGTTTCAGCTATTTCTGGTGTAGAACCAGATGTAACTTTGATGATAGTTGTTAAAGTATTCACTTTATCTCCGGGAACAATTCTTTCTGGTGAATAAGCTACATAAAAATCTTCATTAAAAACTAAACCAGATTCTTTTTCTAAAACTGGCACACAATCTTCTTCTGTACAACCGGGATAAACGGTAGATTCATAGATTACGATATCTCCTTTTTTCAAAATAGAACCTAGCATTTTACTTGCATCCAAAAGTGGACGAAGATTTGGCGCATTGAAACGATCTATTGGTGTAGGAACAGTAACAATATAAACATTAGCTGAAGAAATTTCTTCTAAAGATGCTGTTGCAACATATCCTTTTTGGAAATTATTGATTTTTGCATCGTTCAAAAGTGTTGCTATTTCTATAGGATCAGCTTCTAAAGTATGATCTTTTCCGCTATTCAGTTCATCTACTCTTTTATTATTGATATCAAAACCAAAAACTGGAAAGTGTTTAGCAAATTCTAAAGCTAATGGTAAACCTACATAACCTTGTCCTATTACTGCTATTTTGTGACTCATCTATTTATTAATCTGTAATTATATTTTAACTGAACAATTTGTCCTTTAATTTTTGAAAAAACGTTTGCTCTTCTGCAGCATATCCGTAACCATACTTGTTTCCATAACCCAAATAGTTCCTTTCTACTGCATTTAGTACAAAACCTACATTCTTTATTTTACCAGATTCTATGGTTTTATTAGCAAATTCTATTAGGCTATTTTCTGTGTATTTAGATCTAGTTACATATAAAAAAGCGTCTGCCATTTCTGAAATAAGGAAAGTATCTGTAACCAACATTAGTGGTGCTGTATCTAGAATTATATAATCGTATCTAGATTTCAATTGATTTACAAGTATTTCATACCTACCGTTAGAGAATAAATCTGTTGGATTTGGTGGAATACTTCCAGAATAAATTACGTCACAGTGCGGATTGTATGATGAGGTATGAACAATATCTTTAAGAGCGACACTATCATCATGCAAATATTCGGAAAGACCTTTTAATCCTTTTCTAGCAGTATTATACCTTTGCAATTGTGGGTTTCTAATATCAGAACCTATAATTACTACTTTTCTAGAAGGATTTGCAAGCGTTAAAGATAAATTTACAGAAACGAAAGTTTTTCCTTCTCCTTTTACGGTAGATGTAACGAAAACTACTTTACCATCGTATTTACTCTTGAGTAGCATAAAATTCAAATTGGTAATTAGAATTCTGAAAGATTCTGCCATTGGAGTAACATCATTCACTTTTACTAATTCTTCTTGATTTTTTTCTAGTGCAGGAATTTCACCAATTACAGCTTTACCGTTAGATAATTTCTCAAGATCATGCTTGGATCTAATTTTATTATTTAATAATTCTTGAATATAAATTAAAATCAATGGTAAAATTAAACCTAAAATTAAAGCACCTAATAAAACAACCATAGATTTTGGAGCTACTTGCAAACCTTCATAAGCTGTATCTACAACTCTGGCTTTATTGCTTGTAATTTCTAATGATATAGCGTTTTCTTCTCTTTTTTGAAGTAGCAAAAGATATAAGCTTTCTTTTATTTCTTGTTGCCTTTCTATGCTTCGGAATTTTTTTTCTTGTGCAGGAATTTTTGAAATTCTACCTTGTACTTTATTTTGTTCTTGCTGAAAACTGTTTCTGGCAATTTGTAAACCCGTTATGTTTTTTTGTAAACTTTGTACAACAGTAGGTCTAATATTATTAATTTGTTTGGTAACATCTACTACAAGTGGATTTTGCGGTGTAGCATTTTCTAGCAATCTATTTCTTTCTAAAATTAGAGAATTATAAGTAGAAATATTCGCTAAAGTTCCTGGGTTATCTAAGCCAACATTTGCGGGTAAAACTTGATAGCTTCCACTTTTATTTACAAAACCAAGTAAAGAATTGCTAAGTGACAGCTGGCTTTCTATTTCTATTTGTTTTGCTCTTGCATCTGCAGATGCTTGCAAACCTATTCCTGCTTCTGTAGCAATATCGGTAATGCTATTTACTTGTTTGTATTGTTCTTTTTCAGTTTCTACAGCACTTAAATCGTTTCCTATTTGTTCTATTCTATCTTGTATAAATTCTGCTGTTTTTTTAGATTCTGTATTTTTATCATCTATAGCTTCGGCATTATATACCATTACGAGTTCATTTATTACTTTTTTTGCTTTCTCAATTACTGGAGAATTCATAGAAAGTTTAATAACTGTAGCATCTTTATTTATCAAAGAAACATTTAACGCCGTTTGCAAAGCATTGCTTTTATTTTGTTTGGTAGCAATATTCAGATATAAGTCTTTTATTACTGGGTTTTTACTATCTGGCTGATAATTTTTATTTTTAATGATGATAATGTTTGCAAAAGGTAGATTTATGGTTTTATCAAAACTGGTTTCTACCGTTTTCATTTCTTCACTAGAAAGTGATAATTTATTTCCCGAAATACTCAAATTAATAGGTAATAATGGATATTTCTTTTTATCTTTTTCTGTGATAACTTTTACAATAATCGGAGAATTTTCTGCAAAAAGCTCTTTATCTTGAAACTTTCCAGGCAAAATTACATCAGTTTCTAACCCTAAATTTTGAACAACACTGCTCATCAATTTTTTTGATTTGAAAATTTCCATTTCATTATCAACACCATTGCTGCTCATACTTCCTAAGCCAGAAATATCTCTTAAAACTGCAAAATCTTGCCCACTCATGCTTGGTTTAGAATCTTTTATGAGTACGGTAGAAACTACTTCATAAACAGCTTTTTGGGTTTTAAGGTAGAAATAAGCAGCAATTATTGCTAAAATAGCAGCAATTATAAACCAATACCACCTTTTTATATAGGGTTGTATTATTTCGCCGATATGTATTTCTGATTCGGAAGTATTCTTGAGTTTTAAATCCATTAATTATAAATAAAGAAAAAAAATTATTTAAAAACGCTTATGATAATTGCTAATGCACCTACTGCAACTGAAGCTATAGAAATATATAGACCTGTATTTGGGTTTGTATTTGCAGTAACCTCTCTGTTTTTATTTGCAGAAACATAGATTACATCTCCTTGTTTTAGGTAATAATAAGGAGAATCTATAAATGAAGCGTCTTTTAAATTGATAAATGATTTAGTAATTTGTCCATTTTCTGTACGAACAATCAGTACATCGTCTCTTTTTCCATAAATTGTAAGATCTCCAGCTAAACTTAAAGCTTTCCAAATAGTTCCTTGTCCTTCAACAATTGTATATTCTCCTGGTCTGCTTACTTCTCCCATTACATTAATTTTAAAATTGATTAATCTTACGTTTATGGTAGGATTTATGACGTATTTAGACATTCTATTTCTTAGTTCATCTTTAAATTCAACAAGTGTTTTTCCTGCTACGTGAAGATTTCCTAAAACTGGAAAGTCTATATTTCCTTCGGAATCCAGTATGTATGTTGGTCCAGCAATAGAAGCATTTCCTGCTGAAGGTACATTTCCTGCTGGCGTAATACTGTTTTGTACAATTTCTGAGGAAGAATAATTTTGATTAAATGGTTTTACTACATCCATATCTTTTGCAGTAATTAGGATTATAAGTTGATCACCATTTTGCAATGTACTTGTTTGCTTGTTTAGAGCTGTTTGTTCTGCAATAGTTTCAATATTTTGAAGATAGTTAATCTCACTTGGTACTTCCTTGGTTTTACAAGAAGTAACGAGAAACAGAATTAAAAAAAAATAGGAATATTTATAGTTCATTTTGTGTTTTAAAATAAAGATTTTGCAAATATACGATTTATTATAATTTTCTATTTATCTAACGCTTGATATATAGAATTATTACTTTTAAATTCGGGAACAATGATTTTTAATAATTGTACTACTTCTAATTTATTTTTTCGAAGTGCAGCTTTTGCAATAGAATTTACTAATACATCAATAGTTTCAAATTCTACGCATGGATCTTTAGAAATAAGTATTTTTTCATGATGTGTGGGCAAAGTTTTCGCATCATCACTTAATAGTTCTTCATATAATTTTTCTCCTGGTCTTAATCCCGTAAATATCAATTTTATATCTACATTGGGTTCAAATCCTGATAATTTAATCATTCTTTTAGCTAAATCTAGTATTTTTACGGGTTTTCCCATATCAAAAACATAAATCTCTCCTCCACTTCCCATTGTTGCAGCTTGTAAAACAAGTTCACATGCTTCTGGAATGGTCATAAAATAACGTGTAATATCTGGATGAGTGATGGTAACTGGACCTCCATTTTCTATTTGCTTTTTGAAGTAGGGAATTACAGAACCATTTGATCCTAAAACATTACCAAATCTTGTGGTGATAAATTTTGTAGTATTAGTAGTATTTTGTAATGCTTGTACAAAAAGTTCTGCTGCTCTTTTTGATGCACCCATCACATTGGTAGGATTTACTGCTTTATCTGTAGAAATCATCACAAAACGAGACACATTGTATTTTACAGAAAGACTTGCTACATTTTTGGTTCCAAAAACATTTACCAAAACACCTTCATGTGGATTTTCTTCAACTAATGGTACGTGTTTATAAGCTGCAGCATGATAAACTATGGAAAATTGATACTTTATGAAAATTGGTTCTACACGATGTTTATTTGAGATGTCCGCCAAAACAAATTTAAAATTTATGTTTGGGAAACTCTCTCTCATTTCTAGTTCTATATCGTAAAGTGGACTTTCTGCTTGATCTAATATTACTATTAATGATGGAGAAAATTGCGCAATTTGCCGTACAATTTCACTACCAATAGAACCAGCTCCACCTGTAACTAAAACAGCTTTTTGATAGTGCAAATTCTTTATTTCTTCATTTTCTATTTTGATGGGTTTTCTATTTAACAAATCTTCAATTTGTAGATTTTTTATAGATATACCATTATCATTTTCTCTTAATTTTTGAACAGAAGGCGCTTTTAAAATACTAAGATCTTTTTCTAAAAATAGAGTTACCCAATCTTCTATTTCGTCTTTAGACATAAAATCTTTTGCCATTAAAACCCCATCTATACCTAATTCTTCTTTGGAATACTTTTCTAATTTGCTTTTCAAATAAATATTTTTACCCAATAAAATAGCTCTTTTAGAATCTTTTCTTCCGGTAAGAAATCCAACTACTTGATATGGCAATGATGAATTATCTAATATTGCTCTAGCTAATGCTACTGATTGCTCATCAATTCCCAATACCAATATTCTTTTTTTCAAAGTACTTCTTTTAAATTCTCTAGCAATATGAAAAAATTCTTTCACAACAAGCCGAAACATAAAAAGTATTAGAAATGATATTACAAAATAAAAACCAAGAAATGGAAAACTAAATAACACTTTTTTTGTGATTGCAAAAAGTAGAAAATTAGTTAGCAAAAGAGTAAAAATAGTAAATACACTTGCTGCAAGTAACTTAAAAAGATCTATAAAAGTTGAGTGTCTAATAATCCCAGCAAATGTTCTTAAAACAATCATGAATATTACATTCACGAATATTACGATAGAAAATTTCACTATTTCAGAAAAAAAGTGAACATCTTTTACATTAAGTTTATATAAAATATAATTGGATCCAAAAATGGAAATTAGCAATATTACTATATCGAAAAGAAAAATCGTCCAACGTGGTAAATATCTTACATCCGAAAGATTAACAATGTTATCTCCGCTATATATTTTTCTACGTAAATTTTCAAATATACTCATTAATTCATTTGTGTTTAGATAAATTCATTTATAAAAAACAAATTAATCTTTAAATAATAACTAATTTTTATTAGGTACTATTTTTGCAAATTTAATAATAAAACAACTGTTTTCAATTGAAATATATCATGTATTACAAATATTTAATCTTCAGCGTTATTTAAATCTAATATATCTTCATATTCAAAACCTCTTGATAATAAATATTTTGTGGTTTTTATTTTCCTTTGATACTCTTTTAATCCTTTTGTTTGCGAAAAATACTTTACCCAAACACGTGCCAAAGTCTTTTTATAATCATCTTCATCTATTTCATCCCAACAAGAATTAATTAGTTTTGATGTAACACCTTTAAATTTTAAATGATTACGGATTTTATTTTTCCCCCAACTTTTCATGAAAAATTTTCCTCGAATATAGCTTCTTGTAAAACGCTCTTCGTTCAAATAATTTTCTTGAATAAGATAAATAAGAATTTCTTCTTTTGCTTCAGGAATTAATACATATTCCCACATTTTTCGCTCTACTTCTTGATGGCATCTATCTTGATAAACGCAAAAGTTCATCAATTTTTGTTTGGTTTCTTCAAAAGTAAAGAGCTTTTTTTCCATTGATTTTCAAAAAAATCGCAAACTTATTTTATAGTTCTAATTTAATAATTAAACAATGCTTTTCCTTCCATCAATGCATTCACTTTCTTTTTTACACCTTCTAGCATAGTTTCATTTTTTAAATCTGATACCACTTCAGAAATATAACCTGCAATTGTCTCCATATCGTTTTCTTTCAAACCTCTTGTGGTGATTGCTGCAGTTCCTAATCTAATACCAGAAGTTGTAAAAGGAGATTTATCATCAAAAGGCACCATGTTTTTATTACAAGTAATATCTGCTTTTACGAGAGCTTTTTCCGTTTCTTTTCCATTCACATTTTTATTTCGTAAATCTACCAACATCAAATGATTATCTGTACCACCAGAAACAATATCAAATCCATTATCCATCATTGCTTTTGCAAGTGCTCTTGCATTTTTCACAACTTGAGTTTGGTAAGTTAAAAATTGATTATCCAAAGCTTCTCCAAAAGCAACTGCTTTTCCTGCAATCACATGTTCTAGCGGTCCACCTTGTATTCCTGGAAAAACTGCTCCATCTAAAACTTGGCTCATCATTTTCACTTCACCTTTTGGCGTTTTATGTCCGTAAGTATTTTCAAAATCTTTGCCCATCATGATCATTCCACCTCTTGGTCCACGTAAAGTTTTGTGCGTAGTTGTAGTTACAACGTGGCAATGCTCAAAAGGAGAATTGAGCAAACCTTTTGCAACCAAACCTGCAGGATGCGCAATATCTGCCCACAAAGTTGCACCAACTTCATCTGCAATTTCTCTGTATTTTTTATAATCTAAATCTCTAGAATAAGCAGAAAAACCTGCAATAAGCATTTTTGGTTTCACTTCCAATGCTTTTTGTCGCATTTGATCATAATCTATCAATCCTGTTTCTTTTTGTACACCGTAGAAATGTGCATTGTATTGTATTCCAGAAAAATTCACAAAACTACCATGCGTTAAATGTCCACCCATAGAAAGATCTAATCCTAAAATAGAATCTCCCGGTTTCAAACATGCTAAATACACTGCTGCATTGGCTTGCGAACCAGAATGTGGTTGAACATTAGCATAAACTATCCCAAAAAGTTGCTTTGCTCTTTCTATTGCAAGCGTTTCTATTTCATCTACAACTTCGCAACCACCATAATATCTTTTTCCAGGATATCCTTCTGCATATTTATTGGTAAGAACGCTTCCCATTGCTTTCATTACATTTTCTGAAACAAAATTTTCCGAGGCAATCATTTCTATACCATGTGTTTGTCTTGCTCTTTCTTGCTCTATCAATTGAAAAATAGCATCTTGGCTCATATTTATACAGTTTTTTTATTATTAATTTTAAGATTGTCAAATTTAATCAAAATTTATAAAATTACAATTTGAATATTCATCTTTAATAATTATAATAGATGATAAATATTTTGAAGAATTTTTAATTTAATTATCAAAATAAATGTATTTTTGAAAAATAATAAAGTAATATGAGCAAGAAAAAATATAAAAAACAACTTTTAAAAGGTTTGAAAAACTTAGCAGAATATGAGCACATGCTTCTAACAACGATGACAAACCTAATGCTACAAGGAGAATTTATGGAAAGTGACATCCGTTTTAAAGAAGGAGATACTTTTACATTTAAAGATAGTATTTTCAATTATAGCGAAGATGCAAACATCCGCAGAATGGCTAAAATTCGTTTAAAAACTTTGAAAGCGATGAGCAAAATAGTAGAAAAGAATAAATTTAAAGACAAAGAATTAGAGTTTTTGGCTTAGAATTTTTAGAAATAATTTCAGCAAAAATCCCCTTCAGAACTGGAGGGGATTTTTTTTGGAAAAATTTAGGCACAAAAAAACCGCAGAAAAATTTTCCACGGTTAACTTTTACTTAATATTTATCTTCTATATCCTCTATTCTTAATTCTTCATCTACATTTAATTTTGAATACCTTTCATCAAAATTTTTATAAAGTACAATATGTAATCCCTCTAAAATATCTTCAATATCAAAAGTTTCAGATTGTATTTCTATTTTACTGATAAATGATTTAGATTCAGTAGACTTTAATAAATTTTCACAAATTAAACATAATCTCGGATCTTTTACTCCATAAAGTTCCAGTCCAACTATTTTAAATTTTTGTGAATCAATACCAAATTTATCTGCAAAATACTGCAAATTACTATCATGAGAATTTGGTTGTTTAGCCAAATCTGCTGCTGCATCCCCAACCAAATCCTGATATACCTCAAATTGTTCTATTGCTTTCATATTTTATTCAATATTTAAGCTTCACAACTACTACAACTCACAAAATTCACCATCATTTCTTTAGAAACAGATGAACTTCTTTGGTAATACAAGGTTTTTACGCCTTTTTTCCAAGCTTCTATGTATAGAAAGTTCACATCTTTTATCGCCATTGTAGATGGGATTGAAAGATTGAGAGATTGAGCTTGATCGATATATTGTTGCCTTTGTGCAGCTTGAGAAATAATTTCCATCGGAGAAATTTCTTTAAACGTTTTGAAAACTGCTTTTTCTTCTTCAGATAATTCTGCTAAATGTTGTACAGAACCGTGGTTGAGCATGATGGTTCTCCAAGTTTCTTCATCATCTAAACCTTTTTCTTTCAATAATATGGAAAGGTATTTATTCTTACGCATGAAATTTCCTTTCGCTAAGCCAGCTTTGTAATAATTAGAAGCAAATGGCTCAATTCCTGGAGAAGTTTGCCCCAAAATTGCCGAACTTGAAGTGGTTGGAGCAATTGCCATTACCGTTGTATTACGCATTCCATAACCTTTTAGCACTTCTGGTTCGCCATAAATGTTTGCTAATTCTTTGCTCGCAATATCTGCCTCAGTTTTAATGTGTTTAAAAGCTCTTGCATTAAATTGCGTAGCTTCAAAACTTTCAAAAGGGATATTATTTTTCTGCAAATAAGAATGATAACCTAAAACTCCCAAACCTAAAGCTCTATGTCGCATTGCAAAATTTCTGGCTCCTGTTAAATAATAATTTCCTTGGGTTTTATCAATAAATTCTGAAAGAACGGCATCTAAGAAATAAATCGCCAATTTCACAGCGTTCGTGTCTTTCCATTCGTCATATAATTCTAAATTCATAGAACTTAGGCAACAAATAAAACTCTCATCTGCAGTTGATGGCAACATAATTTCTGAACAAAGATTGCTCGCATTCACCATATAACCAAGGTCTTTGTAAACTTGTGGCTTATTTCTATTCACATTATCTGTGAAGAAAATGTATGGCAAACCTTTCTGTTGGCGACTTTCCAAAACTCTCGCCCAAATTTTTCTTTTATCGGCATCACCATCAATCATATCTTGCATCCAATAATCTGGAACACAAATTCCTGTAAACAAGTTCTGAATCGGACTTCCGATATCTTTTATGCTCAAAAATTCGTCAATATCACCATGATCGATATCCAAATACGCAGCAAAAGCACCTCTTCTTACACCACCTTGGGAAACCACATCCATCGCAGTATCATACAATTTCATGAAGGAAACTGCACCAGAAGATTTTCCATTATCAGTTACGGCAGTTCCACGATTTCTTAATTCCCCGAAATAGCCAGAAGTTCCACCACCGATTTTTGTTTGCATGATAACTTCTCCCAATTTGTGGGTAATTCCTTCGATATTATCTGGAATATGAACATTGAAACACGAGATTGGCAAACCTCTTTCCGTTCCCATATTTGCCCAAACTGGCGAAGAAAAAGAGATCCAACCTTTGCGAATCATCTCTTCAAAAGCCGGTTGAAGTTCTGGTTTATATAATCTTTTGGCAGCTGCAGAAGTAATTCTGTTGATTGCACCATCCACAGTTTCGCCTTTCAGCAAATACCCACGATTAAGCATTTGTTCAGATTCGTCGTTTAACCACCAGATTTTTGTTTGCTCTTCCATGTTATAATAGTTTCACTGCTTTGCAGTTTTTTTTTAAATTTGTGTTTCTTTTAATGCTGTCATTGCGAGGAACGAAGCAATCTCTTTTTGTTTTTTAATACTTAATTTTTGATAAGCGTCCGTCATTGCGAGGAACGAAGCAATCTAATATTATTCAAATAAATTAAAAATATGTTTTGGCTAAAGCCAAATTATTTTCATCTTAAATAAAACGGGTTAAAACCCGTTTCTATTGAATTGCGTACAATAAATTTCCTT
>CAXYUO010000082.1:0-10737 GCA_964292185.1 uncultured Frigoriflavimonas sp. | reverse complement strand
AAGGTGAGATTCATACAGCTGTGAATCAACAACGTTCCCATCTAAAGCTTTCTCCAAAGATAAGATCGGTAAAAGAAAATGCTAACAACATTCTTGGAATGCAATTCATAACTCCACAAACATCTGCAGAAGGTAAAAAAGTACACTCTATTTTGGTAGCCGAAGATGTATATTATCCAGGTGAAACTGAAACTAAAGAATTTTATGTTTCTATCCTTTTAGATAGAGCGCAAGGTAAAAATACCATCGTATATTCTACAGAAGGTGGAATGGATATTGAGCAAGTTGCAGAAGAAACTCCACATTTGATACACAATGAAATCGTAGATCCAGGTGTTGGTTTGCAAGGTTTTCAAGCAAGAAAAATAGCTTTCAATCTTGGACTTTCTGGTAATGCTTTCAAAGAATTTACAAAATTCATCGCAAGTCTTTATAATGCTTATGTAGGAATTGATGCTAGTTTGTTTGAAATAAACCCAGTATTAAAAACTTCTGATAATAAAATAATTGCAGTAGATGCAAAAGTATCTTTGGACGATAATTCACTTTTCCGTCACAAAGATTTGGCAGTTTTAAGAGATACAAGAGAAGAAGATGCAACCGATGTAGAAGCAGGAGAAGCAGGTCTGAATTTCGTGAAATTGGACGGCGATGTTGCTTGTATGGTAAATGGAGCTGGTCTTGCAATGGCAACTATGGATATCATCAAATTATCTGGTGGAAATCCTGCGAATTTCTTAGACGTTGGTGGAACTGCAGATGCAGAAAGAGTACAAAAAGCTTTCGGTATTATTTTGCAAGATCCTAATGTAAAAGCAATTTTAATCAATATTTTTGGTGGAATTGTTCGTTGTGATCGTGTAGCACAAGGTATTGTAGATGCATATAACGCAATGGGAAGTCTTCCTGTTCCATTGATCGTGAGATTGCAAGGAACCAATGCTGTAGAAGCAAAACAATTGATTGATGATTCTGGTTTACCGGTTCATTCTGTAATTACTTTAGAAGAAGCAGCAAATAAAGTAAAAGAAGTTTTAGGAAACTAATTTCTAAAAATTTTCAATAATACAATCCGTTATTTTTTATAAATAGCGGATTTTTTTTGTTTTCAGAAGCCGGGAACCTGCTTTCCACTGTATCTTTTTCGTCGTCGTTCCTCCTCCGTAAAAAGGATGCCGTTTCAATCAGGGCTATGAGATTTTCGCTTTGATGAGAAATTTTTCAGATTTTAAAGATTGTAAGTACTAATTAACAATTAAAAAATCAATAATTAAAAGATTATCAAGGCTTTATAATCAAAAAATACATCATTAAATCTTTCTAATTATTTATATCATTCATATTGAATGAACTCAAACCCAATGTGAACTTTTGCAGTAAAAAAATAATCTAAATTACCTGTTGTGTTAAAAAATGCCGTGAATTTCAAAATTATTGTAATCGAAAAAATAATTGGAACGATTTTTCTATTCTACGAAAAAATCAAAACCATGAGCAAATTTACCATTCCAAAACCCTGTCATGAAAACTGGGCAAATATGCTTCCAGACGAAAAAGGAAAATTTTGTGCTTCTTGTCAAAAATCTGTACATGATTTCACACAATCTTCATCACAAGAAATAAAAAATATTTTTGAAAAAGAAAATGGGAATATTTGTGGAAGAATTATTATTTCCGAAAAAATTGAATTCAGCAAATTACAGCAGATCATAATTACTGCTTCTCAATTCACACAGAAATATTTTTCAAAATTTGGATCAATTGCTTCTGCCGCAACTTTTCTATTAATTATTACAGGATGTCAACGAAAATTAATTCAGTCAGCTTCGCAACAAAATTTAAAAGACAAAGAAACGGCAAAAATCAGAGAAAATAATTCTGAAGGTAA
Organism: uncultured Frigoriflavimonas sp.; assembly: GCA_964292185.1. Taxonomy (GTDB): domain Bacteria; phylum Bacteroidota; class Bacteroidia; order Flavobacteriales; family Weeksellaceae; genus Frigoriflavimonas. The sequence goes on along the minus strand of CAXYUO010000082.1, from coordinate 8,849 downwards.
GGTAATCACAAAAAAAATTACCTTATCTAAATCCAATACTACACAAATTGACTCTGTAGAAATACGCGAAATTGAAGAAGTGTATGTTACAGGAATAGTACGAAAAACAGAATAAATAAAGACTTAAATCTTTCATAGAATAAAAATTATTAAATATATTTTCACACAAAACATAAATCTACGCTATGAGCAAATTCACCATTCCAAAGCCATGTCATGAAAACTGGGAAAATATGCTTCCCGAAGAAAAAGGAAAATTCTGTGAATCTTGCCAAAAGACGGTCTATGATTTTACCCAAACATCAGACGAAAAAATTCAGCAAATTTTTGAAAAAGAAAATGGAAATATTTGCGGAAGATTTCGTGAAGATCAATTGCTTCATTTCTCAAAATTTCAAAATGTGGTATTGAGAATTGAACGTTTTAGCCAAAACAATTTCTCAAAATTCGGAATCTTGATTTCTGCAGTTTCATTATTGATGAGCATTAGTGGTTGCCATAAAAAAGAAGAAACTGTTGGAATAGTAGCATTTCCACCGAAAATTGATGCTGATAGTACAAATTGTATAATAGACAGTACAAATTCGGATTTCATTTTGGGAGAAGTAATAGAACCAAGACAAGATTCTGCACAAATAACTTCGGTTAAACAAAAATCATCAAAAATAAAACAAGAAACTAAAATAATCTCTTGCGAAATTGTTGCTCCACCAATACCAATTAAAATTGGTGAAGTATTAATGCCTCCTCCTACTTTAGGTGTTCCTATTGCAATAGATTCTACCAAAAAATCACCCTAAAATTTTAATTTCCTGCTTCCCCAAGATTCAGTTGAGTTTGTGTAGCCAATTCTATCCCGGTTTCTTCCAATTTACTTTTCAATCTTTTGATGGCTTCGCTTCTTACTTCTATAAAGCTTTCGCCAGTTTTCATATAAAAACGAATTTCTAAATAAAATATTCCAAAATTTTGTTTCAAAACCACTACTTGCACTTCATCTAAACGATCTGCGAAGTCGAAACTTTTAATCTCCGCAAGAATAATATCGGTGGCTTTTTGCAAATTTTGTGCAGAAGCTAATTGCAAATTGAGAAATACTTTCCTTTGTCCAGAAGCGGTAAGATTTACAAATGGTGCCGTGAATATCAATTGATTGGGAACGTACACTTTTTTGCCTTCATCATTGATGATTTTTGTTGTTAGAAATCCTATTTTTTCTACGGTTCCAGAATAATTTTGAATATTGATGTAATCTCCAACTTCAAAAGATTTATCTACTCCAACTAAAGCACCAGAAAACATAGAAGAAACCAAATCTTTCAAGGCTACACCAGCTACAACTCCTGCTACACCTAAACTTCCGATAAAATTTAGCATAAAACCACCCAATCCCATTATTTCTAAAGCAATAAAGAGTCCTGCCAAAATAATGATGATTTTGAATATTTTTATCATCAAAACCACTGGTTTGCTTTTAGCTTTTGGATAGAATTTATGATAAATTTTTACTGCAATTCTACTTAAAAATGAACTTGCTCGCAGAAAAACAAGAAAAACGATAATTCCTACAATTATGCTTGGTGTTGCTTTTGCAAAACCTGAATACCATTTCTGCAAAACTTCTTGTATAATTTCTAAATAGTTCATAGCTTTTTTTTGAGGTAAGAATATCTGATGTTAAAAACACTTTTCAACAAAAATAATGCATTTTTTTTAACTTATCCAAACCAAAATGATACTTAAAACCAAACCAGCTGCGGTATAAATCATTCCTCTTTTGAAGGCTTTTGTTTTGGTATTGAACATCCAGAAACTAGAAATCACAAAGAAAAACAAAGATATTCCAAAGAAAATATTGAGCGGTGCAAGCTTGTTTTTGGATTCTGCTTTGTGAAGATTGGTCATTTTTTTTAAAATAAATGGCAATTCTTTTTTGGTGTATTTTGCGTTTCCAGTTGTAGAATTGTAAGTTCCTTGTTTGAAAACCATTATTTCTCCTTCTTGTTTTTCTATTTCAAAGTTTTTTATTTTCAATTCTTTGCCCAATTTATTTTCTAGTAATCCTGGTTCTAATTTCTTTTCAATAATAATTTCTTTTTTCAAAAAATCTGTATCTCTAAAAATTAAAAGTACTCCACTTATTGCATAAATTGCCATAATTCCTGCCATAAAAAATCCTAAATAGCGATGAACTATTCGCATTAAAGATCTGGTGTTTTGTGTTTTTTTGTTGGTATTCATTTTAAAAAATTTTGTATTTATAAACTCTTTTTTATACTGCGAAAATTTGCAGCCCGACCTGAATGGAGCTCTTTTTTCTAATCCTTCAAGGATTTTAAATCCTTGAAGGATTAGAAAAAAAGCGGGAATGGAGGGCGGAAATAGCTGCCCAAATAAAATTTAACTTAATCAAATCTTATAGTAATTTCTTCAAAAGATTGCTTCGTTCCTCGCAATGACATTGTGTATGAAGAGCATAAGTGAGAATAAAGCGAATGCTTTATATGAAATTTACGAACGAAGTTCAAGCTGCCCAAATAATTCTACAATTTATAAGTTAATGTGAAATAGAAATTTCTTGGTGTAATAGGATTTACAGAATAATTTTCGTGGTAATTATAATCTACCGTATCAAATAAATTTCCGATTTCCCCCATCAAAGATAGTTTTTTCCACTCATATCCTGCTGAAAATGCGATTGTTGAATAACTTCCAACTTCCAATAACCTTGAAACGCCATTTCTATCAACTAAAATCTTTTTAGTATCGTTCCAACCTGCAATTCTATCACCTACGAAATATGCACTTGCTCCTAATTTTAGTCCTTTTGCAAAATTATTTAAAGTGTAAAAAACGGAAGCATTTGCAGTAGTTGCAGGTGTTCTTACCAATCTTTGATTTTCTACATAACCGAAATTCGCGGGTGTTTCTAAATAAACAGAGTTATTATATGAAATTCCTGCAATAATGGATAAATTAGGATTTGGATTACCTTGAATGTCTAATTCTACACCTTGACTACGCATTTTTCCTGCAAAATCTTTGATGTTTGAGTCTGAATTTGGCGAAATTCCATCTGCTTTAAATTCTGCAGTTTGGTAGAAATTTCTGTTTTCTATTTGATAAACCGAAAGATTTATGGCAACTGCATTGTTCCAGAAATTGTGTTTCAAACCTACTTCAAACTGATCGATGATAGATGGATTTAAAGAATTTCCGTAAACATCTTCGCCAGTATTTGCAGAAAATGAATTGGTGTAAGTTGCAAACATTGATACATTTTTATTGGGCATATAAACCAAACCTGCTTTTGGAGAAAATGCTCTATCTACAGTTCCAGTAGAATTGGTTGTAGAATTATCTGTGAAAATTTTCTTTTCCGTTTCTTTATTTTCTAAATAAGACCAACGCAAACCAGCCAAAACTTTAAATTTATCGGAAATTTCTATGAAATCTTGTGCGTAAATTCCGAATCTTTGAGTTGGGATTCTATTTCTATCTTTTTTTGTAGCATCTGGAATTGCTCCAGAAACCCAAGTAGAAGCATCATCTAAATAAATTGTTCCTGCAAAATCTCCGTTTGTTCCATAAAAATAAGATGTTCCGTACGAATTATTATTTGTAGGATTTAAATAAGTGTAAGAATCATTTGTACCGTAATCTCCATCAGTTCCTATCAAAATTTTATGATTTATTTTACCCGTTTTCACTTCACCGTTTAAATTTAATTGAAGAGAGGTGTAATTTTGTTCTGTATAAGTTCTATTTAAAGGTCTTTTCCAAGACAATCGGTTTGCAGCATCATAAGTCCATTGAACTCTTTCTGTAGAAAAATAATCTTTGGTGTAATTTTGATAAGATGCAACTGCGTTTAAAGTCCAGGTTTTATTGAATTGATGGTTAAATGTAATATTAGTTGTGGCTTGTTCTACATTTTGAAATTGCCAATCTGCTCCTACAAAAGCATTTCTTGGTAATATAGTATTCAAAATATAAGAGCCATCATTCTTGGTAAAAGATCCTATTCCGAAATCTGGAGTGAAATCGTTTTTCAAATAATCTCCTTCTATAATTAATTGAGATTTTTCTCCAATATTGATAGCAATTGAAGGATTGAAGTAATATTTTTCGGATTCTACAACATCACGAAAACTGTCTGAAGTTTCGAAAGCACCATTCACACGAAAAGCGACGGATTTTGATAATGGTCCATAATAATCTACGGTTGCTTTATAATTATCCCAACTTCCAGCACTGAAACCTGCACTTCCACCAAATTCGAATCTTGGTTTTTTGGTAATTAAATTAACAACTCCACCTGCAGCTACATTTCCGTAGAGCATTGCATTTCCACCTTTCAAAACTTCCACTCTTTCTAAACCAGAAACTTCTGGAAAAACACCAGAATTTACTCTTGCTCCATTTTTAAAAATATTATCATTTCCAAAATTAAAACCTCTACCACCAAAACTATCTTGAGAATTTCCACGGGAAGATGTGATGTACAAACCATTTACGTTTTGTAGAACATCGCTCAATTGTTTGGCTTGTTGTTGTTCGATAATTTCGTGAGTAACGATGGAAATAGCTTGTGGATTTTCCATTATCGATAAATTTGATTTAGAAGAGAGAGATTTTGCTTTGTTCGGGTTTCCGGTTTTATGCAGTTGAATATCTTCTATTTCTTGAATTCTGATGGTATCTGATTCTGAATTAAATTTCAATTGAGCATAGGATTGCAAAGAAATTGCAAGTATTCCTAGAGTAAATATTTTTCTTCCCATTATGTTTATTTAGAATAAATTAAAATAACGATGCAAATATAAAAAGTGTATTCAAAATACGCAAGAGTTATTTATAATTATTCTAAATAATATTAAAGTTGATGTGTTTTAGAGAAAACATCTTTGGAAAGAATGTCTAGTAAATAAAATTTCAACCACAAAAGTTACAAAAGATAACTGCAAAAATAAGTTAAATCAAAGCTAACAAAATACAAAGCGTTTATTTTGTGCAACTTATGTTAACTTTTACATTTTATAATATGACTGTCCGTAAATTGTACCAGATTTTTTTTGCCACGAATACACGAATAATTTATCATTATTTTGCTTGAAAATTATGAACGGATTTGATTTAAATAGAGAACATTCGTGAATTAGTGGCAAAAAATAAAGCATTAGTCTACAAAACGGATAGTCATATTTTATAAAGCCTTAACTTTTGATTCTTTAGTGGTTAAAAAAGAAATTTAGACAGTTAGTCATTGAAGATTTTGAAAAGAAAAAGAAACAAATTCTATTTACAATTTTCTTTCTACCACGTAATCTAGCATAAGTAGTAAAGAAGTTTTGGCTTCAGAATCTGGAAATTCTTGTAGAATATCTTTGGCTTTTTGTTGAAAATCTTTCATTACAGAAATTGCATAATCCATACCTCCAGTTTGTTTCACAAATTCTATTAGTTCTTTCACTCTTTTAGAATCGTTGTTGTGATTTTTTATGGTTTTGAAATAATATTTCTGATCTTTTTCATTGGCATTTCTGAGAGAATAAATCAAAGGAAGCGTCATTTTCTTTTCTTTTATATCTATTCCAACTGGTTTTCCGATGATGTTTTTGCTTAAATAATCGAATAAATCATCTTTTATTTGAAATGCCATTCCAGTATAAGTTCCAAATTCTTGCATTTTTTTTGCAAGATTTTCATCTGCTCCATTAGATAAAACACCAACTTCGCAACAAGCAGCTATTAAAGTTGCCGTTTTTTTTCTAATTATTTCGTAGTAAACTTCTTCGGTAATATCTAATTTTCTCGCTTTCTCTAATTGCAAAAGTTCACCTTCCGACATTTCTCTAATCGTTCTCGCAATTACATCTAGCAAATCATATTCTTTATGATCTGTAGAAAGCAATACGGATTTTGAAAGCAAATAATCTCCTACCAAAACAGCGATTTTATTCTTCCAAAGTGCATTGATAGAGAAAAAATTTCTACGTTTAAAACTTTCATCCACCACATCATCATGAACCAAAGTTGCGGTATGAATCAATTCTATCATAGAAGCTCCACGATACGTTTTGTCGTTTACTTCTCCTACCAATTTTGCACAAAGAAATACAAACATTGGTCGCATTTGCTTGCCTTTTGTAGTTACGATAAAACGTGTAACCTTATCTAAAAGTGCTACTTTGCTTTGCATAGACGCATAAAACTTCTCCTCGAAAAGTTTCATTTCTAGTTCTATTGGTCGTTTTATTATTTCTACAGGATTAGACAATTAGCGAATATAATTATTAAAAAATCAGTTTTACAAAGATAAATATTATAAAATGAATTTTTAGAAAAAATATTTATAAACCAAATCAATATTTGTATTCTATTTATAAATAAACCTGTTGTGCATTTAGAAAATTGTTTTTCTTATAATGTTTGTCCGTTTTTCATCATATTCAAAATTTAAACGCAGAAAACGCGAAGATTTTTAATAAATATGTTGATTTTGAGTTTCGCAGAGGCGTTTCACTTAGCAAAGTTCACAGAGTTTTTTGAGTAATTACTATTTACGGATATACATTTCTTATATAAATGACATCGAAGATTCGACGAAGTCAAATGCATTTATTTCAATTTTAATATTTTTTAAAGGAATCATTGAATCTTCAATTTGTTTTCCTTAAAAACGTAATATTTTTATTAAACTTTGTTTAACCTTGTGTTTAATTTAACGCAAAAAAACAAAGAATAAGGCAATTTAATGCTGTTTTTAAGGGGCAAATAAAAAAGTTGGGGAAGTATATTGTGTTGAATTTTTAAAAAGGATATTTTAATAAAATATTTTGCCTTAAATTCCTTAACAACAACAATCTTAGATTGTTTCTTTTTTTTTATTTTCAACATTAAGAAATTAAGGTTTTAAGCTAATTTTAGCAATTTTTTAATTTAGAAATTGATAAATCAATTTTCGTTAAGTTCATTAAGAAAGCTTACTTATTGAACTTAATGTTAAAAAAAAATATTCTCTATAAAACCATAATATTTAGAAAAGTGTCCCCAACTTTTTTATGTGAGCCGTTTTTAAGGTAAACTAAGGTGCAAATGCTTATCAAGAATACAAATTATTGATATTTAAGTAATTAATTCTTTCGTTCTAAATGCACAACAGATTAAATAAAAATTCATGTAGATTTTTAAATTTCTAATTGAATTATTTGTGTTTAGTATTTAACTTTTCATGAGGTATGAAAAATAATTTTTGAGCTAATTTTCCGATTGGTGATACAAATTTTTCTCCAGAAATGTAAATTCCATCGCTATTTACTGAAATTCCTTCTATTTGACTTAATGAAAATGCGCTTCCAAGATAGTATTTTAATGAAGGCTTATTGAAAAACAGAGTGTTTTCTGATATTTCAAAAATTTGAAGATAAACTTTAGATTTTTTTGTGTAGCCAATTAAATATAATTTATTTTCGAAAATTGAAGCATCTGTAACCACATAATTAGTTTTAAAAGTTTCGATTTTTTGTGCTTTTTGTAGTTCAAAATTTTCAGAATTGATGGTGTAATGTGTGGTAGATTTTGCTTTCCACTCTTTTGTGAAGAGGTGAATTTTTCCATTTAGAAAAACCATTGCTTCTGCATCGAAATCATTTTTTAAATTTTTTGGTGTAAAATCTTTTTGTTCCGGATAATAGTAAGAAATTTGCGATGCAAAAGCATAGTTAGAGCTTGAAGCTCTAACAACGCTGATTACGCTATCAAAAGGAAATTTATAAATTTTCAAATCTTTTCTTGTTCCTGCATTATTGCCGAAATCTCCGATGTAGAAATTATTTCCATCATTGGTTATGGCTTCCCAGTCTGTATTTTGTAAATTAGTTTTGAATGTATGTTGAATTTTTCCTGTTTGAGAATTTATTTGAAATAATTCTGAAGAATTTCCGCCATCATTGAAAGTAAATAATTGATTTTGAAAAAAGTTTAAGCCAGAATTTTCTTTCAAAGTATCGCTTAAAATTGCGATTTCAAACTTCTTTATTTTGAAAGTTTTTGCTTTTTGGCAAACAAAATTTTGAAAAATTAAACTTGAAATAATTAGTAATAATAACTTTATCTTTCCCATTTACTTGTCGTCATAATATCCAAAAGCAGATATAACCTCAACTAAAATTTCGTTTTCAAAAATCTCGTAAATTAAGCGGTGTTTTTTATCAATTCTCCTTGACCACTTTCCGGCATTTTCATATTTCAACTTTTCTGGTTTACCAGTGCCTTCAAATGGATTATCTCGAAGTTCATTTAATATTTTATCAATTTTTCGTAACAAAATTATAGAGCCTGATTTTCTATGTTTTTCTAAATGATTTTTAGCTTCATCTGAAATTATCAGTGAAAAAATCATAATCCCAACAGTTCTTTTTGCAATTCTTTTGTTAGTAAAATTCCTTTTCCTTCGCGAAGTTGTTTTTCGCCAATTTTTATTAACTCTAAATTTTCAGGATTTTCAAACCATTTGTCACCACTCGGACTTGGGTTTTTAAATTCATCATCAATAACTTCAAAATCCAATGCAGAAAGCACCTTCTTCAAGGTTGATAATTCCTTTTTACTTCTATATTTTACTTTTAACGTTTTCATTATAAACAATTTACTTTACCAAATTTAATGATAAAATTTTAAAATCATTCTCTTTCTTTACAAAATAATCTTTTTGATATCGAGATTATCCACAGATTAAGATTATAATTTCTTCATTCAAAAATTTTCGTTTATCTAAATTATTACTTTTTTACACTTTCATCCGAAAGTTTGGTAAAAAAGAATGCCTGAGAATGCTGTATATTTGA
>CAXYUO010000081.1:0-10761 GCA_964292185.1 uncultured Frigoriflavimonas sp. | reverse complement strand
GGTAATGGTCTATATGTAGATGTGAAAAATGGGAAATCATATGTGAATTGGGGTCAAACAATATATGCTCAATTCAATAGATGGGCAACTAATGGTAATGGAAGAGCTTAAAAAATATGAATACAATTGAAAAAAACTTAATTAATAATTTGTATAATCTATTGGAAGAGCGTACTAATAAGTCCAAAGAAATTTTAGATATTCTTGATGTATTATCACAAGTTAATAAAAAACTTGATAAAGAAAGACATCCAGAAGTTCTAATAAATAAACTTAATCAATATATTCGCATTACTGCTTCCACAGGAAAAATTAAGTTCTCGAATGAAGAAGAAAAGCTAACAATTGAATTGAGTATTATTGGACAGAAAGCAGGAATAAACGGTTCATACATGGCTGACTTTTCTGATAAATCGCAATTTTATAAATTTGGAGATAAAGTCCCTTTTCACTAAAATTTATAAAATAATTGACAATTCAAAATTAGTTTGTTTAAATGTATACAAAGATGATGTAGTTTTACTTTTTTTACTACTTTCTACCACAATACCATGTGCTTGTTCTATACAATTTTCACATATAAAACCCTCATTACCTGAGATTAGCATTTCTACTTCATTTTTTTTTCTTCCACAAAAAGAACATTGGTTTGGATTCATATTTTTCGACAAATAATCTGGTTTAAATATAATTATAATTCAGCTGATTGTATTGCTGATTGTATTTCTGAATATTCTTCTGGAGAAAGTTCTACACGTTCTTTTTTAAAATTCAAATCTCCTATTTCTTGCAAAGGTACTAAATGAATATGTGCATGTGGAACTTCTAATCCTATAACTGCAACACCTACTCTTTCACAAGGAATTGCGATTTTTATTTTTTTTGCTACCATTTGAGCAAAGCTCCATAAGTTTTTAAAATCTTCTTTTTCTAAATCAAAAATTAAGTCTATTTCTTTTTTCGGAATTACCAATGTATGCCCTTTTGCTAAAGGAGAAACATCTAAAAAAGCTAAAAAATGCTCATCCTCAGCTATTTTATAAGCTGGTATTTCATTATTAACGATTTTTGTAAAAATAGAACTCATTTTATTTAATTTTAAAAATTATAAAGAAATTTCTAATACCTCAAATGAAAGTATATTTCCATTTGGTAAAGAAATTTCGGCTAAATCTCCTACTACTTTTCCTTGTAATCCTTTTGCAATTGGTGTATTGATGGATATTTTTCCAGATTTTATATCACTTTCATTATCAGGAACAAGTGTGAATATTTGCTCCTTTTTGGTTGCATTATTCAATAATCTTACTTTTGTAAGAATGCCAACTTTAGAAGTATCTATTGCAGATTCATCTATCACTTTTGATTCTGCTAAAATATTTTTCAATTTAGAAATTTTCATTTCTAGCATTCCTTGTGCTTCTTTTGCAGCATCATATTCAGCATTTTCAGAAAGATCTCCTTTGTCTCTTGCTTCTGCAATTTGCTGTGTAATTTGCGGTCTTTGAACTTTTTCCAATTGTTCTAGCTCTTGTTTCATTTTTTCTAGACCGTCTTTTGTAACATAACTTGACATAATTTCCATTATTTATCGTTAGTATAAAAAAATAATCCGACATTTGCCGGACAATATTTTGTTTTAATTCGTTTTACAAATATACAAAATAATTTACAATGAAAAGAAGTCTTACCCACTCAATTTTAATAACTTTATTGATAGTCAGTAGTTTAATTATTACTAAATCTTGCAGCAGTAGAGAAGATACCGTTTCTTGTTTTCCGCAAACTAGCATTAATGTAATTTTAAATTTAAATCTTCCTGCATACCAAAATTTGCAAACTGTAGGTGGTTGGATTTATGTAGACGAGCAAAGTTCTGGAACTAGAGGTTTAATAGTTGTAAGAACTACAAATGGTTTTAAAATTTACGATAGAAACGCACCTCATATTTGTCCAGATAATAATACAACTTTGAATGTAGTAAACGGCATAAAGATAGTTTGTGCAAAAGATGGTGCAGAATGGATTTTATTAACAGGAGAGCCAATTGCAATAGCACAACTTGCACCAAAAACTTATCTTTATAGTTATGATAGTGCTGGAAATGTATTGAGTATTCAAAATTAAATTTAGTTTTTAAATGAAAATTGTAGTTCAAAGAGTTTCTGAAGCGAGTGTAAAAGTGGATGAAAAAATTGTAGGAGAAATAAAGAATGGCTTGTTACTTTTGGTAGGAATTCATGAAGAAGACACCGAAATTGATGCAGATTGGCTGATTTCTAAAATTATTAATCTTAGAATTTTCTCTGATGAAGCTGGTAAAATGAATCTTTCTGTGAAAGATATTGCTGGAGAAATACTTTGCATAAGCCAGTTCACGCTTTTAGCAGATTACAAAAAAGGAAACAGACCTTCTTTTATAAAAGCTGCAAAACCAGAATTAGCAATTCCATTATTCAATTATTTTAAAGATAAAATAGCAGAAAGCGAACTGAAAATAGAAAGTGGGATTTTCGGAGCAGATATGAAAGTTTCTTTGATAAATGATGGACCTGTAACTATTGTTCTAGATTCTCAGACAAAAATTTAACAAAAAAAATCCTGCACTTTTAAAATGCAGGAAAATATTTTAAATTCTAACGTATGTCCGGTTTGTCATAATAAAATTTTGAACGCAGGGTTCGCAAAGATTTTTTTATCTATCATTCTTTTGAAGCTCGCAAAGGTATTTCATTTAGCAAAGTTCACAGAGATTCTGTAATTATTAACTATTTACGGATATACATTAAATTCTATTTAGTAGCAATAGGTTCGCTTGAAAACTGGAGTGAAGTTTTCAATTTTACATTTTCAAGAAGTGATGATTTTAATTCATAAACTAATTTCTCTTCTACATAGCCAGACTTCAATACATAGTCTAAAACTGCAACATTATTAATATCCAAGGCAATAGACTCTCCAATATTACTTGGAATATTTTCTCTAGAAGCTATTAAAATCTCTCCTCCTGAACTAGAAGAAATATACAATTTTATACTTTTAAACACACCGATGCTTTGCTCATTAGATGTTATAATAGCTGTTGCATTAGTAATTTTAATATTTTGAATTTTTTGACTAGATCCTATCATTTGAGTGAAGCTATTTCCTGGTCCATTCATAGAAAATTCTTTATTTGCAGGTGTAATTTGCGGTATTTCAAAATTGATATTGTACGGAAAGGTATTAGTCATAAACGAAGAAACTGTGGAGCAGCTAGATAAAGCTACTGCGATAATGACACTTAATAAGAATTTTTTTTTCATAACATTATTTTTTTAAATTATTTGAATTATTTTGAATTATTTTGAATTTTTCATTTTCGCTACTTTTCCTATCGTCAAACCTTGTACCAAAATACTAAATAAAACTGTGAAATACGTTGCAACTAACAAAATATCTTTCGTTGGAGAATCTGGTAAAGATAATGCTAAAGCTAAAGACAAACCACCTCTTAAACCTCCCCAAGAAATTACAAGTGCATCTTTTTTTGTGAGATTAAAAAATTTCGGAAACATTTTTAATGGTAAATAAACCAATGTAGATCTCGTCAATAATATAAATAAAAGCGACATTAATCCTAAAATCACATATTTTATTTGAAAATCTACAACAATCAAAACAAATGCTATCACAATGAAAAGCAATGCATTGAGAACTACATCTACTAATTCCCAAAATTTATGAACATATTCCATCGTAGTATCGCTCATTGCTACATTTGGACGAAAATTCCCAACCATCAATCCCATTACAACCATGGATAAAGCTCCAGAAATATGGAAATAATTAGCAAAATAATAACCTCCCATCACAAAAGCCAAAGTAAGTAAAATTTCTGTTTCGTAATGGTCTATTTTTTTCAAAAGTACGTGTAAAAAATAGCCATAAATTAGACCGAGAATTATACCACCAACTGCCTCTTGCAGGAATAAAATCCCGAAATGAGAAAATTCAAATTCACCCACTTTCAAAGTATGCAAAAGTGCTATAAAAAGTACAACACCGATACCATCATTAAATAAACTTTCGCCTACGATTACAGATTCTATTTTTTTAGGAACACCTGCTTGCTTCAAAATCCCCAAAACTGCGATAGGATCAGTAGGAGAAATTAATGACCCGAAAAGAAGACAATAGATAAAACCAACTTCTAATCCCAATAAATGTGCAGAATAATAGAATAAAACCGCAATAATAACAGTTGAAATAATCACACCTCCAAAAGCGAAACTCGCAATACTCCGTATTTGAGATTTCAAATCTGCCCAATTGGTATGCAAAGCTCCTGCAAATAGTAGAAAACCTAGTAAAATGTCGATAATTAATTCGTCCATTTTAGATTTTTCTATATAAGCAGCTATATTTTCAACATTGATATGCATCCAAAATTGGCTCGTAAGAACTACAACAGAAAGCAAAGTAGACAAGAAGAAAATCCCTATTACAAAAGGTAATTTTAGGTATTTCTGGTTGATATAAGCAAAAGCTGCAGAAAGACAGATCAGTATTATTAAAATTTCGTAGAAAGTCATTTTTGTTTAAATTTAACTATTCCAAAGCGAAATAGATTCAGCAAAAGTAAGTAAGCAGAATGAAAAATGTCTTTTTTTAATGAATTATTTTCTAAAAATTATTCCACTTTCAAGCTAAAATGACCTTTAGATTCTCCATCATCCATTTGGTTTTTTCCCAAAATAATCCAATATTCACCTTTTTTTGGTGTTTTCAAAACTAAACTTTTTTCAAATGGTCCATCAAAAGTTCCATCAGGATATTTTATTTGCTTCACCCTAATATTCATAGTTTTTTTAGATTCTATGGTAATTTTCAGCTTAGGATTTGTTGCGTTTTTTAATTTTAAAATAAAAGTTTGATCATTTTCAGTAAACTGGTCGCCAATTGTAAAAGGAAGCATACTTCCATCGGCAGTTCTGATAATTTCATTTTTCCCAACGTTTCTATTAATGCCTTCTTTCAATACTTTTTCTACTGCCGGAGAATTTGCAATCATAGAATCTTGTTTGGCATTTGCCGCAACTCCATCTACTATTGAAGTATTTTGTGATAGAGAATCTGCAGATAAACCAGATGTTTCCACAGGTAAATCTTTTTTACAACTAACAAAAGCGAGACAGATAATTAGGATATAAAATTTCATATTAGTTTTCTATTTATTATTCATTTAATTGTTAAATTTAAGAAATATTATTTATTCCTCAATTTTTCTTTTATTTTTTCGATATTTTCTTTTGCAGAATCTTCCAGAATTAAAGTAGCACTCATTTCAATTCTTTCTGGCATCAATTGATCAAAATGTGCTGAATTTTCCCAAGAAACTTTTTTAATTAAAGCCAAAGCTTCATTTGTTCTTCCAGATAATTTTCTTAAAAATTCATCAATTTCTGCATCCATTGTTTCTATAGTTTCTGAAACGGAATTATATATATTATGTTGCAAACACCAATCTGCACTTCGGAAATCTGCATCCAAAGCCATTGCAGAAAATGCAGCAACTCCTATTTTTCTTTCTACAAATGGTCCGATTACAAATGGTCCGATTCCTAAATTTAATTCCGTAAGTGCCAAAGCAGAATTTTTTGTACCGAAGCAATAATCTGCTGCACAAGCAATTCCTACTCCACCTCCAGTTGTTTTTCCTTGCACTCTCACAATCACCATTTTCCCGCAAGTTCGCATTGCATTTAAGACTTTTGCAAAACCACCAAAGAATTTTTTGGAAGTTTCTAAATCTTCAATTTCTAATAATTCATCAAAGCTTGCACCACCACAGAAAGATTTTTCTCCTGCGGATTTTAGTAAAATTGCTTTTACTTCGGTTTTTGCGCCTTCTTCCAGAATTGTTTGTGCTAATTTTTCTAAAATTTTACCTGGTAAAGCATTGCTTTTTGGTGTTCCGAATTCTATTATGGAAATTCCGTTTACAATTTCTGATTTTACATATTCTTCTTTCATATTTTTTATTTTTTTCACAGATAATGTTCCTGCAGAACAACAAATGGATATAATTAATTTTCTACTACACAGATATCGTTCCTACGGAACGAATTTCTAATTTTACGATTATATTGCTACTACTACACAGATATTGTTCCTACGGAACAAAAAATTCTATTTTCATGTTTAATCTACTACTACACAGATATTGTTCCTACGGAACATATTATTTGAATTTTAAAATCATCATTTCTACTACTACTACTACACAGATTTCGTTCCTACGGAACAAGTAAATTCATCTAATTACATTAAAGATTCCGTAGGAATCGTATCTGTGTAATAATACTCTAAACTATAATTCTGCGTTCCGTAGGAACGCTATCTCTTTCCAATATTTTTTCACACATTTCCATCATCATAAAATTCAAACAAATACTCCTCTTTAAATTCTATTTCAAATTTATTCAATAAATCTAAATATTCTTCTCTAAAATTTCTTTTTTTATGATGCTCTTCCTGATTTAATATATATTTTGTTACTGCATCTTTCTGGCTTTTTGCATACGAAAATGCTCCATAACCTTCTTGCCAACTAAATCTTGCTTTCACCAATTTTTTATCATTTATAAATTTTGTTGATTCCGTTTTTACAACTTTTACCAAATCTGGAATCGCTATGTTTAAATTTTTATAACTAAAAAAAACATGAATATGATCGGGATTCAAATATATTGCTAATAATTTTTGCCCTTTATTGCTGAAAATTCCCGTAATGTATTTTTCAATTTCATCTCGATTTTCGTTTCTTACCAATGTTTTTCTACCTTTTGTAGCGAAAACCAACTGTATATAAATTTGAGTATATGTATTCGGCATTGCATAAATTATTTTAATGTTAAAAATTAGCTACTCTAATACATCAAATGCTTCTTCTTATTCTTTTTCCATCCAGATTGACTTTCATATTTCACGAAATAGAGTTTTAAATCTGCCTGACTTTCATACTTTACAAAATAAACTTTTTTATCAGCTTGACTTCCATATTTCGTGAAAAACCACTTACCTTCATTTCCGGTAGCTTGACTTTCATATTGCACTTTATATACTTTCAAATCTGCCTGACTTTCATAATCTACCACAAAAATTTTTACATCTGCTTGACTTTCGTAATCAACTGAAAACACTTTCTGCGACTTTAAGGAGCTGGTGAAAATTAAAAAAAGAGATAATGTGAAAAATAGTTTCATAATTAAATTTTATTCTGTTAATCCGAATTGTTCAAAATGATGTGTCACATGTTTTTGATGAAAAAGCTCCATCATTTCTTTATTTAACAAGCCGAAAATGAAGTGCAAATGCTCTGCTTGCGGATTTTCTCTGTAATAAATTTGATAATTTTTCACAGTTTCTATAAAATTTTCTTTTGCTTCTTCTAAGTTTTTGTATTTCAAATCTGGCAATTTTCCGTTTTCCAAAAATGGAGCTGGAAAATCTTTCGGCATCTTTCTAAAATTATACAAAGAATCTTGGTAAACTTCCAAATTTTCTTCTGGAGTTACGCATTTATCGGTTTTCAATTCTCCGATGCTATATTTAAAAGTGGTTTCCAAATGTTCCAGCATATCTTGCGCTTTCATCGTTCCCCATTTTGCTTCTGTATTTTTGGTAAGATTTCTCAATCTTTTTTCAAAATCTTTAAAATCAATTTTAATAAATGGAGATTTTTTGGCAACTAATGTTAAAATTGTAGCTACACAAACCACTTCTTCTCTTTGATTTACCACTTCTACCAACCATTTTACCACGCCACTTGGAATATTTTTTCCTTTTACGCCTCTGTTTATTTTTTCTTTTGCTGTTAAGTAAACTGTAATGGTATCTCCTGCATAAACTGGTTTGAAAAAATTGCAATTTTCCAGACCATAATTTGCAATTACAGGTCCTTTTTTCCCAGAAACAAACAAACCTGCAGCTGCAGAAAGTATGAAATATCCATGAGCCACTGTTTTATCAAAAATAGTTCCTGTAAGGCTTGTAGAATCTGTATGTGCGTAAAAATGATCCCAAGAAACGTTAGAAAAATTCACAATATCTGCATCTGTAACAGTTCTTCCAGCAGTTTCTAAAGAATCACCAATTTCTACATCTTCAAAATAATTTCTGAAAGGATGCTTGTCCGAATATTTTTTTTCTGCTCCTGCTTGATAAATTTTTGTAATTGCCGAAATTACATCTGGAGAACCTTGAATTGCTGTTTTTTGCAAGAAAAAATGAAGACCATTTAATCCGCCCATTTCTTCTCCACCTCCTGCTCTTCCTGGTCCACCATGCATTAGATTTGGTAATGGAGAACCATGTCCTGTTCCTTCCTTGGCATTATTTCTATTCAGAACATAAATTCTACCATGTTGAGAAGCCATTTTCCAAGATGTTTCTGCAATAAATTGGTTATCGTTTGAAATGATGGAACCTACCAAACTTCCTTTTCCACGTTTTGCCAAAGCGGCAGCTTCTTCTGCATCTTTATACGGCATCAATGTAGAAACAGGTCCGAAAGCTTCTACTTCATGAGAAATATTTTTTTCAAATGGTTTATCATTATAAAATAATTTTGGCGACATAAATGCTCCTTTTTCATAATCTGCATCTATCAAATCTTGTTTTCCATCGTAAACAAGCTCTGTTTCTGCTTTTAGAAGATTCACTTTTTGCAAAACTACATCGTATTGTTCTTTCCCAACCAAAGATCCCATTCTGGTTTCTCGGCTTAAAGGATTTCCTATTTTTACTTGATCTAAAGCTATTGTTAAAGCATTTTGAACATCACCAATTAAATTTTCTGGAACGATAATTCTACGAATTGCAGTACATTTTTGTCCAGATTTTGTTGTCATTTCATTGCGAACTTCTTTTATAAATAAATCAAACTCTGGAGTTCCAGGTTTTGCATCTAATCCTAGAATAGAACAATTCAAAGAATCTGCTTCCATATTGAAACGGACTGCATTATTGGAAATTGAAGGCAAAGATTTTAATTTTTTACCAGTATTTGCAGAACCTGTGAACAAAACGGAATCTCCATCTTGCACATAATCCAAAATATTTCCAGGATTTCCGCAAACCAATTGTATTGCACCTTCTGGAAGAATTCCACTTTCTATCATATCTTGAAAAACAGCATTGGTAATGTAAGAACCATAAGGCGACGGTTTTACAATACTTGGAACTCCTGCTAAAAGTGAGGTAGATAGTTTTTCCATCATTCCCCAAACTGGAAAATTGTAGGCATTTATTTGTACAGAAACACCTTCTGAAGGTGTGAGAATATGCGCACCAAGAAAATTTCCGTTGGCTGAAAGTTTTTGAGTTTCGCCATCTACCCAAAATGGTGTATTGGGAAGCATTCTTTTTGCTAAACCAGAATAGGCGAAAAATGTACCGAAACCTCCATCAATATCCACCCAAGAATCTGTATGCGTTGCTCCTGTTTTGTAGGATAATTCGTAGTATTTTTTCTTTCTTTCTAATAAATAGAGGGCAACTTTTTTCAACATTTCGCCACGATCGTAGAATGTCATAGAAGAAAGATTTTTGTAACCTGTAGTTCTTCCATAATGCAAAGCTTCTTGAAAATCAATCCCTTTCGTATCTGAAATTGCAACCAATTCTCCTGTTACAGCGTTATACAATGGTAATTCTTCTCCATTTCCTTCGATCCAGTTTCCTGCGATATAGTTTTTTAGCTTCATCTGTTGATATATATTTTTATGAATTTTTATCTTACGATTTAATTTATTTCTAATTTTTAGAAGTTATAAAGTTCTACTTTTTATTTCCGTGGTTAAGATACAGAAATTTTAAATTTTGAGAAAATTTTGTTTTGATAACCGAATTGCACCCCGACCTGAATGGAAATCCTTTTTATTTTCATTGCGAAATAACCAAATTTTCAACGGATTGCTGCACTTCGTTCGCAATGACAATAAAAAGATTGGGAATGGAGGGCGGAAAAGGTGCCCAAAAAAAATTATTCGTAAAACTGACTCACTTCTTCTAAAGGTTTTCTATCAATATTGGGAACATAGGTTTCTGGAGCAGCAAAACCGACCGGAAAAACGATAAAAGCTCTTTCATTTTTCGGTCTATTGAGGATTTTTTCTAAAAAGTTCATCGGACTTGGAGTGTGTGTAAGCGTGACCAAACCTGCATTGTGAATGGCTGCAATTAGAAATCCACAAGCAATTCCTACAGATTCGTTGACGTAATAATTGTTGTGTTTTTCGTCGTTTTCATCTAAATCGTACACTTTTTTGAAAGTGATAATCAGCCAAGGTGCGTTTTCCAAAAAATCTTTGTGCATATCGGTTCCGAGTTTCTCTAAATCTTGCTTCCAACGGTCGCTCATTCTTGAATCGTAGCTTTTTTTCTCCTCTTCTTCTGCTGCAATTCTTATTTTCTTTTTTAATTCAGAATTAGAAATTGCACAAAATGTCCAAGGTTGTTTATGCGCTCCAGAAGGCGACGTAGAAGCGGAAAGAATGATGTTTTCTATAGTTTTTTTGGAAACTAATTTTGTACTGAATGTGCGAATGGATGTCCTTTTATCTATAAATTTTAAAAATTCTTCGCTTTTTTGAAAGGAAGTTTCTGCATCAAAATTTGAATCGTTTTTGTAGCGAATGTGTTTGTGTCCGTTGATTAGTATGTAGTCTTCTTGCATTTTATTTTTGCTATTTTTTTTAACACATAAGTTTATTTGAA
>CAXYUO010000080.1:0-10761 GCA_964292185.1 uncultured Frigoriflavimonas sp. | reverse complement strand
CAACATCTGCTGCAACAACTTTGGTTTTTTCCCAAACTTCTTCAGATTTTTCTTTCGCTTCTTCTGCGAAGTCTTCCGCTTTATGGGCAACATCTGCTGCAACAACTTTGGTTTTTTCCCAAACTTCTTCAGATTTTTCTTTGGCATCTTCCGCAAAATCTTCTGCAACAACTTTCGCTTTAGAAAATGTTTCTTGTGCTTTATCTTTTAGTTTATCAAAAAATGATTTTGGTTTAGAATCTTCATTTGTCATCATAATTGTATATTTTTGAGTATTAATATTCAAATTTAATTCTTTTAAAATAAAGAATCGAAAATTTATTAGTTATTTTAAGATTATGAATAAAATACGTTGTGCTTGGTGCGAAAAAGATGATTTATATAGAAATTATCATGATGAAGAATGGGGAAAACCTGTTTACGATGATGAAACTTTATTCGAATTTTTGGTTTTAGAAAGTTTTCAAGCGGGACTTTCTTGGTACACGATATTAGTAAAAAGAGAAAGTTTCCGAACTGCTTTTGATGATTTTAATTATCAAAAAATAGCCAACTATTCTGAAAATGAAATAGAAAAATTATTGAATAACCCGGGAATTGTAAGAAATAAATTGAAAATTTTAGCCACCATCAATAATGCTCAAAACTATTTAAAAATTCAAAAGGAATTTGGCAGTTTTTCTAAATATTTGTGGGATTTCGTAGATGGAAAGCCAATTGTAAATCGCCCCAAAACATTGAAAGATGTTCCTGCAACTACAGAAATCTCTGATGCTTTGGCGAAAGATTTAAAAAAACGAGGGTTTAAATTTTTAGGTTCTACTACAGTTTATGCTTTCATGCAAGCGACTGGAATGGTGAATGATCATGTGGAAGATTGCTGTTGTAGGAAATAAAAAATGAACGTCTGTTTTAATATTTCAAAATTTACGAGACTGTAAATTAAATGTAAATAGGGTTATTTTTTATTAAATATAAATTGTTCATCATCAAGTCTTACAGTGGTCTTAATTCCATCTTCAATTAGTTTGTTTATTAAATCGAAAGGTTTTTCAGTTCCTTTTTTAGCGAATGCAAAATATGCTTCTGCTGTGCCATAGAATACCGTTTTTAAAGCAATAATTCCATAATTATCCGGTCTATGAAATTGATAATAGAATACTTCGGGATTTTCTCCTTGTAATTCATCATTTAACTCAGTTTCTAATATAAATCTTTTTTTTAAGAATTGTTTTAATGTTTGTCTATTATCTTCTTTATAATCAATGAACTCCATAATTACTTTAACTTCTCCTTCAAATTTTTCTTTAAACTGATGAAAATATAATCCGTAAGCAATATGTTCCAAACATTTATAAAGTCTTTCTACATTAGGATATCCAATAGAAACAAGTCTATATTTACCATCTGTAGTTGGAATTTTTCCATATTTATGATTTCTTAATATTTGCTTACTTAGAAAATTTACATTTTTTCGCTTTAAAGATCTATTTGCTTTTGTTAATTGATGAAAACTTCCAACTATGTTATTCTTAATTAAGCCTGACAATGATAACATTAAAAATTCGTCGTCATCAGACTTCTTGGAATTATGTAAATCACAAGAAGGAACCGTAATTAAATTTTTTTTAAAATTAATTCCTTTCGTGTCTTTGATCTCTGGAAAAAGACATTTTGGTGGAACGTGTTCACTTGATGTTGCCTCATTATTACAAATGTAGCAAGTCTTTTTTATCATATAATTTCAATTAACCTAAGAAATAAATTATTTAATAATCCTCTCCAAAACCCATTCAATCATATTTTTTTCGGAAGCGTGATGGTCTGCAGAAAATTCGCCACGTCTTCTGTTGGCAATTACAGAATTTACGGTTATTGCTTTGTGTCCTAATAATTTTGAAAGTCCGTAAATCGCAGAAGTTTCCATCTCGAAATTGGTCACTCCTAAATCATTTAAGGTTTCTAAAAACTGATCATCGATTGCTTTTAAACGAAGTTGTCTTCCTTGTGGAGCGTAAAATCCTGGGAAAGTTGCGGTGTTTCCGCGGTATTTTGCATCTTTATAATAATCTGAAATTTCTTCTGCCCAATCTGAAAAATACAACATAGGTTTTATTTTCTCATAAGGAAATTTCGCCATGAAATTTTTGGAAAATTCATTTTCAAAATGATAATCTTGGTAGAAATGCAGCAAACCATCTAAACCGACTACATTTTCTGTAACCAACATGTTATCTACCTCAATATCAGGATTTACGCTTCCACAAGTTCCCATTCGGAATAATTCTAAAGCGGTATGTTCACTTTTAAATTCTTTGTTTTTCAAATCGATATTCACCAAAGCATCGAGTTCGTTCATCACAATATCGATGTTTTCTGTCCCAATTCCGGTGGACATTACCGTAATTCTTTCGCCACGCAAAATTCCGGTGTGCGTATAAAATTCTCTTTTGTTCTTTTTAATTTCAATTTTATCAAAATATTTTGAAACTTTCGGTACACGATCTGGATCACCAACCAACATTATTTTTCCTGCAATGTCTTCTGGTAAAAGGTTTAAGTGATATACAGAACCATCTGGATTGAGAACTAATTCTGATTCGGCTAATTTATTGAGCATAATATTTATTTTAATTAAAGAAAAAATCCCTGAAAAAAGCAGGGATTTAAAGTTACAAAGATTTAGCAGAAGAAAAAAATGATTTTTTATTTTTTACGAAACTTGATAAAGAATAAGAGTCTGTTTAAAATTGTATTAAAACCACAAAAGGAACAAAAGTTTAAGAAAATTAAACACTTTTTAAAGTAAAAATAAGTGTATTGTGCCTTATTTTCACTTTAAAAAGAATTATTTAAGCTCATTCTTTTGTTCCTTTTGTGGTTAAAAAAATATTTTTATAAAAAATTTAAACAAGCTCTAAACTATTTAAAATTTAACAATGAATCCTGAATTTTTGTTTTAAACGCAAGGATAAACAAGTTTTTTTTATCTAATTGAAAATATTTTAAGGAAAACCAAGGCACTTCGTTTATTTTAGAAATACAAAAATTATATTTTTATTTAGTTGAAAAATTCTTGAAATTTTAAATAATTAATATTTTTGATTTGAATTTACTCTTTTGGAAACCCAAATCTAGGATTGAATAGAAATTCTTTATCCGTTAAAGTTTTTAAAAAAGCAACCAATTCTGTGCGTTCATTATCAGATAATTTCATGGGGATTTTGTTTTCTTTCAACAATGCTTTTTGTGCGTTTTTATTGGTGTTATAGAAGGTAATTACTTCATTTAAAGTTTTAAATCTTCCATCGTGCATGTAAGGAAAAGTGAATTGTACATTTCGCAAAGTGGGAACTTTAAATTTGTATTGGTCTTTTTTATTTTGAGTAATTCGCATTCTACCGATATCATTTAATGTAGAATCTACGGGTAAACCATTATTTTCAAATTTTTCGCTGGAAAATAGTGGTTCTGCATGACAAGAAGCACAATATGTTTTAAATAATTGATAGCCATTTTGCTCCATTTGAGTGAAGGTTTCCTCTTTTCGCATGACTTTATCGTACTTAGAATTGGAGGAAACAAGCATCACTACAAACTGAGAAAGTGCTTTTAAAGTCAATTGTCCCGTAATTTTTTCTGTTCCAAATGCTTCTTTGAATAATTTCTGATATTTTTCGGATTTTTGAAGTTTCGCCACCACGTTTTCCAGCGTTTCATCCATTTCTACCTCGCTTGTAATGGGGTGAATTGGTTGTACATCAAGATGATTGACTCCACCATCCCACATAAAAGTTTTGGACCAAGCCAAATTCATTAATGCTAAAGAATTTCTTGTTCCAATTTTGCCTTCGATTCCGTGGCTTAAATCGTGATCTACATGTGTGAAACCAGTTTGTTGAAGATGGCAACTCGCGCAAGAAATGGTATTGTCTCTGGAAAGAATGGGATCGTAAAATAAATTTCGCCCCAACTGAAAACCTTCTTCTGTTAAAGGATTTTTCGAAAAATCGTAATGTGGTTTTGCCCAACCTTTTGGAATTTCAAAATTTAATGGCGTGATGAAACTTTTGGTAAAAGAATACAACGCAAAAAGTAGAATTCCGACGCCAAAAAGGGAAGTTAATCGCTTCATTCTATCGAAAACATTTGGGTTGATAAATCTGCAATTTTCATGGCTTCTTTGCCTGGAATCATGATGCTGTTTGTTTTATTTAATTCTACTTCATCAAATAGTTTTGCTAAATCTACTTTTAAATGAAGAGAATTGTTTTGAATTTGCGAGTTTTTAATGGGAATTTCTATTGCTCTAATGGCATAATTTGGTGCTAAATATCCACCAACATGAAAATGAAATTTGTTGTTTCTTGTTTCGCAACTTTTGCTTTTACCTTCTATTTTTAAATTAATAAAACCACTTTGCCACGCCCAATACATTCCTTTTGTAGCATCTAACTCGCCTTCCATTGCACCAGAAACACTTGCCAAAGAATCTACACCTATTTTAAATTTCAGTGCTTTAATTTCTTTGTTTTTTTCAGATTTTAATTTTAGAACTAAACTTTCAGGATTTTCTAAATCGATGAGATGGTAAGAATTTTCTTCTTTTGAGGTTGAATTGTCGGTGTAAAGAATTTCAAAATTTGATAAATAAAATTTGATGGTTTCAAAACTTAGTAGATCTTTATTTTTTGAGGTGTAATTTTCGCCTAAAACTATTTCTTTATCGTTGAATTTTAAATCAAAATTTAGATTTAGATCATTCTTTTGACTGAAAACCATCATTTGAAATAGAAATATAAAAACCAAACCTACTGTTTTATTTTTCATCATCTTTAAATTTAATTAAAAAAGGTTTAATACAAAATCATACTAAACCTTTTTTATCACACGATTATATGATTTTTTATTTACTGATAAGCACTTTGAAGTTTTGAGATTCGCTTCCTGTGGAAACTTTTAGAAAATATAATCCGTTATAAACATCATCGGTAATAATATGTGCCATTGTTGTGCCCTGTTTGATGGAAGACGTTTTTATTAATTTTCCAGAAATATCAATCATTTCAATTTTAAAATCATTTTTTACAAAATCTGCTTGAATGGTAATGAAATCTTTTGCAGGATTTGGAAAAACTTTAATATTAGAATTTTTGATAGTACTTTCGTTGGTTGCTAAAACGTATGTATTAGCAGCTGCTGGAACTGTCGTTACTTTTGCACCCGTTTTATTTCCATAAAAAGTAGGACCAACTACATATGGATATGCAGAATTGTAATTCGCGTCTACCGTTGCATAATAGCAATAAATTCCGGCAGGATATTCTGGAGTTACTGAAAACCTTCCGTTGTGAACATCTAAAACAGTAGGATCAGAAGCATTTGCAACATATATATAATCTTCACGAAAATAGCCATTGAAATAGGTAGAATTTACCGCTGGTCCATTCAATCTTGTAGTGTTTGTGCTCAATTGATAGCCAGATTTCATTCTCGAAACTCCACCAGTTCCGTCTGCATTGGTAAATCCATAAGCTCCATAAATAGGAAAACCATCGTATGCAAAACCAATTAAAGGCGAATGTTGTGCAGGATTTATTGTATATAAACCTTCGGAATTGTATGTTGCACAAATCGCGGAATAGGTATTAGAAGTAGTTCCATCATATTTAAAAGCACTTGGATTTTGATGATGATGATAATTTGTACCTGCAGGATGTCCTTTTGCACAATCGAATCCTAATTTTTCAGAAGGAACTGCATCTCTCATCCAAGCTTGCGTAGTTCCTGCTCCTCCTGGACAAGTTGGATTTCCTGGACCACCACACAAAGCTTGTGTAGTATTATTCCAAGCTACTCCATCTCTATAATCAAAAAGTGAAACTCCGTTGATGAAAATACCAATATTTCCTCCAGTTGTAGCTGTTGGTGTACCTGTGTTTTGAGTTGGGTTTAATGGTAATTTGTAAATAGCATTTTGATTTCCTGCTAAATTAGGGTTTCCATCACCAGTGAAAATACCAGTTGGATAAGCAGGAATTCCAGTTGCATTCACATAAACATCGGTTGCTGTGTAGCGAACTTGTTGGCAATTTGCTAAAATGTTATTGGTAATTGCAGTAGAATTTCCAGAAACAAAATAAGATCCCATTACGGTAGTATTCTGTAACCATTTGGTAATTGCAGGATTGGTTTGTGCATTCATAAAAAAGAAAGCAAAAAGAAATAGCACTGCGATTAGTTTTTTCATTTTAAAGTGGATTAATTAATGATGTTGCAATTGTAGATTCTAAAATTAGTAAAAAGTTGGGTTTAATTCTTAATAATTTTCACATTTTCATTATTTACTTTAATAAAATACATGCCTTTTGGATATTTAGTAAAATCTAAACTTACTTTTTTCTCTTTATTGTAAGTGTTTTTAAATAAAACCAGACCAGAAGTATTGATGATTTCTACTTTTTCTATTGGAGAAGCATTGTTTTCTAAATACAATACAGAAGTAGTAGGAACAGGATATACTTTTAAAGTAGATTTTACGAAAGTACTTTCGTTGGTAGCTAAAGATTGGTTGTTTGCATTGTAAGTTGGCAATTGTATCACAAAACTACCAGTTCCATTCGGGTTTCTTGCATATCCCATATCTGTTGTTTGTGCACCAAATACTACATTATCAACTACAGTTCCGTTTGCATAAGATAAGATACAGTTTTCTCCACCTGCCGAAAATTTAAAATCTGCATGTAAGCCAACTTGTGTAAGATCTTGATCTGCCCAAACTATTAAATAAGAATGTGGAGCAATGGTAGTTCCTGTAGGAAATTGCCATTTCAATTTGTTGGTTTGAGAATCTGAAGCATATAAGTTATCTAAACTCAAAGTATTCGCAGTATTATTGTACAATTCAAACCAATCGTCAAATTGTCCATCTTGATCTGCTATCATGGTATTAGAAGCCATTATTTCATTCACCACCAATTGTCCAGATGTAATTGTAGGATAAATAGCATTGATGGTATAAAATTCATGTTCTGCTCTTGCTGGTGAAAATGCGCCAACATTCGTATTTTCTGCATAAATATAATATTGAATGGCAACATTATTTACAGGAATAGAAGCTCCATAAACATTATCTCCTGCAGCTCCATCATTATGAATACCATCATCAAACATTTGAGTTTTTACGAAAATATCGTTTTTTAGTGAACGATACCCTAAATATACTGATGAAGTTGTAGTATTGATTACGTTTGCAGTGATGGAAACCGTTCCACCAACAGAAGGGCTTGTTGTAGAAGGTGTTACACTTGTAATGCTCGGTTGAATATTTGTAAAATCCGTTAATGCTGTTAAATAGGTATTTCTTCCACCCATCAAATTGCTCAAACCTGGTGCTGTATTATTCGTAACAGAAACATCTGTAGTCATATTTGTAGCAATATTTGCTTGGTAAGAAAATTTGTTTACATCTGTAGAAACCGCTGTTGCTATTAATGCTTGCAATGCTTGTGCATCTGTATAGTAAGTTCCACTTGAAACCATTTCTGTTAAAATAGTTTTGTAATGTGCCAAATATCTTTTTTTATAAGTAGGTACAGCTAATAATTTCTGAACCAAAGGCCAAGTAGATTCTGTGGAATGTAATGTATGTGAAAGATTCTTTTTTGTTGTAGTTGTTAAATTTCCACCTGCAGAACCTGTATTTCCAAAAGTTCCGAAGCACATATTCAAATCCCAAACAATCGGATTAAATTGACCATTATCAGATTTATATAAATAATAATTCTGTTTAAACTGACCAATATAACTATCCAAATTCACAAAAACATTATCAAATGCCAACATCCATAATGCTCTATCTACATCTAAAACTGCTTCAATATTTGCAGTATTTGTAGAATTTGTTGTAGATAAAGTGTTTGTTAAAGCAATTAAATCGTCCCAACCAGTTGTAGATTTCAAATCGTAAGCAGTTTCATAACTTGTATAGCTTGTTCCTAAATACTGCAAAGTTGGCAAGTTGGTAGTTTGTGGACCAGCTCCTGCAGGAGGACTGCAATCGAAAAAAGAATTGGTTTTAGATCCAAAATG
The DNA here is from genome assembly GCA_964292185.1 of uncultured Frigoriflavimonas sp. Classification (GTDB taxonomy): domain Bacteria; phylum Bacteroidota; class Bacteroidia; order Flavobacteriales; family Weeksellaceae; genus Frigoriflavimonas. The sequence goes on along the minus strand of CAXYUO010000080.1, from coordinate 2,670 downwards.
GGTATCAACAAATTTCTTGGAAATAGATTCTACATTGGTGTACAATCCGATATAAACGCCATTTACGTATAATTTCGCATAGTTTGCCATAGGAACATCCATATAATTTCCTAAAATTTTGTAGCCTAAAGCTTCACGAACAAATGTAGGGTCAAATATTACATTACTCAATTTTATATCGGTATATCCTTGGTAATTTTGATCAACGTAAGTATCTAATTCCAAATGCCAAGGATTTTTTACCTGATTGGCATTATAAGAACTATTTCCTTTATATTTTGCACCAACATTTGGAAAAACTGTTCCGTTGATGGAAACAGATTGTGCAGAAATAAAAGCATCTGTTGGTTCTGCAGCATCTAAAAGCGCATCCCAATTGCTTTGTGCAAATGTGATTTCTATGGTTTGGATGGTGTTTAAGTTGTAAAAAGTTTGCGAAAATGAAAAAGTACTTATAAAAAGCAAAAGCGCAGATAGTTTTTTCATGAATGTATTGTATATTTTGTAATTGATTTTAACTTTAGACCATAGTTTTTAGAAAATCCCTCGAAAAAAGAAATTTAATTAATGATTATTTGCAATGCTTTATTTTTAAAAGTATGAAAATAAGGAAGCTGTTCGGGTTTTAAAATTCCTTTCACTTCCTCAAAATGTTCGTTGGTTACTTTTATTTTTTCGGTTTGAATATTTTTTAATGTTGCAAGTTCAGCTTCGGTAGGATTTTTAAAATATTTTTCTGTAGCCAATTTCTGCAAATCTTGAAGCTTTACCATTTTTTCATGATGAGAAATAGAAATTTCTAAAAACTGATCGGCTTGCTGCTTATCCAAATGCAATATTTTCACCGCATCAAAACCTTGATTTCTATTTGGTGGAGGAGGTTTTTTTCCCACAAGAAAAAATCCAATTTGTAGTAAATTGAGCAGCAATAGAATACCAATAATCAATTTATATAAGGTGTCTTTTTTCATTTTGATGGCGAATAAATATCATAATTGGTAATAAGAGATTCTGCGTTGTTGCTCTGTACTACAGAATTTTCAGTATTGTTTTCAAGACTTAAAACCAATAGATTTCCTGCAATGAGTAGAGAAGCAGCAATAGATAACCACTTTAATTTTTTCAGTGGAATTATTTTATTTACTTCCTCTTTGTCAATTTTGTTCAATATATTTTTCAGCAAAAAATCTGGGGCTTTTGCTCTTTCTATATGTTGTGCAGATTGTAAAATTTCATCTGCAAATTGCTCTGCGTTTTTCATTTTGTTTGCATTGTTTTATTTAGACCATTTTTTCATAAAAATCCTTCGGGGAAATCCGAAATTATTTTTTTTCTCAAACTTTCTTTTCCTCTTTGCAATAATCCTTCTACCGATTTTAAGGAGATTTCCATAATATTTGCCACTTCTTGACGTGGCAAACCTTCAACTAATGATAGCACAAAAGCTGTTTTTTGGGTTTCGGGAAGTTCATCGATGAATTGAAATAGTATTTTAGATTTTTCTTTATTTTCTAATAAAATTCCGGGATGCACAAAATCACTGTGATTTTGCGCTTCCGTTTCATTTACATTAAAATATTGAGATTTTCTTTTGTTTAATTGATTCAGAGAAGCATTTACAGCGATTCTATAAATCCATGTCCCTACTTTAGAATTACCTTTAAAAGTATCCGCTTTTTCGAAGATTTTTACAAAAACATCTTGCGTTATTTCTTCCGCTTCTTCTTTGTTTTGAAGATAAGAAATTACCGTATTGAAAACTTTGTCTTTATATAAATGATATAAAGATTGAAAAGCTACCGTATCGCCTTTCGCTATTTTTGAAAGTAATTTTTCTTCTATTTAGGTGTGAATTTATAAATTCGTAGTATTATTGAAATTTCGCTAATTAATTTTAATTATAATCAACAATTCGTTACAATATTTTACAAAAATATAAATTATTAATTACAATTTATCAGAAGACGCAATAAAAAATGATTTATATTAAAGAATAGATTTGCTTTTGCTATTTCTTGTTTTAAAAAAAACAAAAACGGCTATCAATATAACCGAAAGTACTAATAATCCTAATAGAATAGCCGTGTTATTGAATTGAAAATTATCTTTTGAAACAACTTGCCAACTTCCATCTTTTAATTTGAGATTAAGAATATATTCGTTTTCTTTATTGATTTCAAAATTGAGCTTTTCTGAAAAATCTGGTAATGCAAAAATTACAACCGATTGATTGTTGTGAATTTCCTTAAATATCTCATTTTTAATTGAAAATGAATGGATGTTTTTCGGCATTCCTACTACTTCTGTTACTATTTTGGTTTCGTGACCGAGAATAACAATCGTATTTTTAAACTTCAATGAAGTATCATTTACCACAAAACTAAAATTCTTTTGAAAATGTTTAATAACCAACTGTCGAAATTCTTCTGGTGTTGCATAAGAATTCTCCTCGTTGTTATAATTTACTTCAGTTTGAAAGGCAGTTAATGAACTGGTAATCTGCACAATTACTTTGCCATCGTCAGTTTTAGAAAAAATGATACTCGCTAAATCAATTTGATGTGCGGAGAAAAAACTACTAAAAATTATACTTAATAATACTAAAATTTTTTTCATTCTATCAATTCTAAAGTACGTATTCTCCACGCACACCATTAATAAAATTATTAT
>CAXYUO010000079.1:0-10940 GCA_964292185.1 uncultured Frigoriflavimonas sp. | reverse complement strand
TCATTCTTTTGTTCCTTTTGTGGTTAAAAATATTTTTATAAAAAATTTAAACAAGCTCTTAACAAAAATAAACTATGTTTATTTCTTAATAAAAAAGATATGTATTTTAAGAGCAGTTAGCTTAAAAATATTAATTCCTTAATGTTGACATTTTTTTAGTAAATAAAACTTTGTATTTTCATGAAATTCCGCACAGAAATAGAAATTCCAGCTTCCGATTTTAAAATAGAAACACATCATCCTATTTTTACAATTGGCTCTTGTTTTTCTACAGAAATGTCCACTTTATTAAGTTCAGGACAATTGCAAACTTGCAACAATCCTTTTGGTACTTTGTTCAATCCGTACAGTATTCACAATGCGATTGAAAAAATCCATGGAATGAATTTTTATACGGAATCAGACTTGGTTTTGTACAAAGATGAGGTGCATTCTTTGGATCATCATTCCAGTTTTACGGCGCAATTTCCGCATTTGGCATTAGAAAAAATAAATGCTCAGATAGAAAATGCTAACCTATTTCTACAAAAATCAAAATGGGTAATCATCACTTTGGGAACTGCTTTTATTTATGAATTTTTACCAAAAAATACCTTAGTAGCCAATTGTCACAAGATTCCTGGAAAATTTTTTAGCAAAAGAATGCTTACTCAACATGAGATTGCAAATTCTATTTCCAATAGCATTTCTTTGTTAAAAGATATTTGTACAGAAGATGTTCAGATTCTATTTACCATTTCTCCGGTTCGACATACAAAAGACGGAATGGTGGAAAATACTTGGAGCAAAAGTGCTTTGATAAACGCTTTGCACAGTGTGATTTCTTCAGAAAATAATGTGCATTATCTTCCAGTTTACGAAATAATGATGGATGATTTGCGAGATTATCGTTTTTACAAAGAAGATTTGATACACCCAAATTCTCAAGCCATTCAATATATTTGGGAGAAATTTGGTGATGCTTATTTTTCTGAACAATCAAAAGAATTTATTGCAGAAAGTTTAAAAATTCAGCAAAGTTTGCAACATAAACCTTCTGATATAAAAAGCATAAAATACCTTGAGTTTCAAAGAAATTTGGAATTAAAAATAAAAGAACATCAAGCAAAAGTGAAGCATAAAATTTTTAATATTTAAGATTCCGCCTCACTTTGTCAAAGCTTTTAGTGTAATAATTGTGCTTTGACAAAGTTTTGTACTAATTGTTTTTTCACTTTTTCAACTTAATTATTTTAATTAAATGATCGATACTCACACCCATTTATATTCCACAGAATTTGACGAAGATAGAACTTCTGTCATTCAAAATGCTATTGAAAATGGTGTTTCTCATTTTTATTTACCAGCAATAGATTCTGAAACGCATGAAAAAATGTTGAATTTAGAAGCAGAATATCCTGAGAATATTACAGCAATGATGGGTTTGCATCCTTGTTATGTAAAGCCAGAAACTTGGGAAAAAGAATTAGAAATCGTTAAAAATCATTTAGATAAAAGAAAATTCCCTGCAATTGGCGAAATTGGGATCGATTTGTATTGGGATCAATCTACTTTAGATATTCAAGTGAAATCTTTTGAAATTCAGATAGATTGGGCAATTGAAAAAGATATTCCGATTGTAATTCATACAAGAAGTAGTTTTGATGAAGTTTTTGAAGTTTTAGAAAGAAAAAAGCATCCAAAATTACGTGGAATTTTTCACTGTTTTTCTGGAGATTTAGAACAAGCGAAACACGCAATTGATTTGCAATTTTTATTAGGAATTGGTGGAGTTGTCACCTTCAAAAATGGAAAAATAGATCAGTTTTTAAATGAAATTTCAATAGAAAACATCGTTTTAGAAACAGATTCGCCTTATTTAGCTCCAGTTCCTCATCGTGGAAAACGCAATGAAAGTTCTTATTTGAATTTAGTTGCAGAAAAATTGGTGGATATTTACGGTGTAGATTTTACGGAAATCGATAGAATAACTACGGAAAACGCGGAGAGAATTTTTAAGTTGAAATAAATTTTGAATACAGTTTATATACACTTTTAGATAGAATTTACTTTTTATTATAATATTCTACATCAAACTCAAATAAATATAGCACCTTTCTATTGGCAATTTTTCCAGATTGCCAGTTTTTATTCTTTATTTCATCTAAATTCATAACACGAAAAATTTCCTTTCTTAAATCTTTATCATCACTATTTACTGAAATATCTGCAATTTTGTCATTTTTTTCTACACTAAATTTTATTCTCGCTTTTGAAGATTTTGTGATTTTAGTTTGATCAATATTTTTATAAACTAATTCCCGAAATTTTGCTATTCCTCCAGCAAATCTTGGAGCTTCTTCAAAAGGATCAAATAAGCAATTCAGTTTATTTTTCTCACAACTATCAGCAATTTTTTTGCTTTCTTTCTGTAATTCTAATAGATAAAGTTCATCTTCTTCCGTGTACAATGGTTCAAATTTATTAATTGAAGAAATTGCCAATTTATAATTTTGAGTTTTACATCCTATTATTAAAATAGAAAGTACGATTAGATATAAAATTTGTTTCGATTTTAAATTCAATTTTTTATAGTTTAAATTCAATTCAAATATACAAATTACTAAGCATCACATTCATCTTGTTGTTATTTAATTTCATTTCCCAAAAAATTAACCTTAAATTTATACATTAATTAAATATTATGAGTTTATATACACAACCAATGTTGCAAGATGGCGCATTGAAAGATAAAGTAGCAGTTGTAACTGGAGGAGGAAGTGGTCTTGGAAAAGCAATGACCAAATATTTTCTGCAATTAGGTGCAAAAGTAGTTATCACTTCCAGAAATTTAGAAAAATTACAAAATACTGCAAAAGAAATGGAGGAGCAAACCGGTGGAAAGGTGCTTTGTGTAGCTTGTGACGTAAGAAATTGGGACGAAGTAGAAGCGATGAAAAATGCAGCTGTAAAAGAATTTGGACAAATAGATATTTTACTAAACAATGCTGCCGGAAATTTCATATCTCCAACAGAAAGATTGACGCATTCTGCGTTTGATTCTATTTTAGACATCGTTTTGAAAGGCACAAAAAACTGCACCCTTTCCATTGGGAAATATTGGATAGAAAATAAAATTCCAGGAACTGTCCTCAATATTGTAACCACTTATGCGTGGACTGGTTCTGCTTATGTAGTTCCATCTGCTTGTGCAAAAGCTGGAGTTTTGGCTATGACACGCAGTTTGGCTGTAGAATGGGCAAAATATAAAATCAGATTTAATGCAATTGCACCTGGTCCATTTCCTACAAAAGGAGCATGGGAAAGACTTTTACCAGGAGATTTAGCCGAAAAATTTGATATGAGAAAAAAAGTTCCGTTGAGAAGAGTAGGAGAACATCAAGAATTGGCCAATCTTGCTGCTTATTTGGTTTCAGATTTTTCTGCTTATGTGAATGGAGAAGTAGTAACTATTGATGGTGGAGAATGGCTTCAAGGAGCAGGAGAATTTAATATGCTCGAAGAAATTCCGCAAGAAATGTGGGATATGATGGAAGCGATGATTCGGGCAAAGAAGAATTCATAGATTATTTAAAATTATTTGTAACAAATTGTATATTTAAAAATACTTATAATAAAATACAACCAATGAATTTCAATTTTAGAAAACCTATTCTCCTTTTAATTTTTGCAATTTCTGCAAACTTTTTTGCCCAAGAGCAAACCTCAAATTATGATTATAGAGAAGCTTTCTCACCGTTTTTTTATAAAAATAATGGGACAGAAACCAGATCTGCAAGCGGAAAACCCGGTCATAATTATTGGCAAAACAAAGCAGATTATAAATTAACAGCAAAATTAGACGACGTAAAAAATGAAATAAAAGGAAGCACAACTATTAAATATACCAATAATAGTTATGATGATTTAGATTTTCTTTGGCTTCAATTGGATCAAAATTTATTTAAAAAAGATTCTCGTGGAAATGCGATAATTCCAATTTCTGGCAGCAGAAATGGAGCTCATGGAGAAGAATTTGATGGTGGTTACAAAATTTCATCAGTGCAAATTCTTTCCACTAACGGAAAAAAAACCAATGTTTCTCCAAAATACAATATTTCTGATACCAGAATGCAGATTGATTTACCTACAGAATTAAAATCTAAAGGTGGAGTAATAGAATTTAAAATAGAATATTCCTTTGTTTCTCCAGAATATGGCTCGGATAGAATGGGATTTTTACCGACAAAAAATGGAAAAATTTATACCATTGCGCAATGGTTTCCAAGAATGTGTGTTTATGATGATATTTCAGGTTGGAATACTTTGCCCTATCTTGGAGCAGGAGAATTTTATTTAGAATATGGAGATATAGAAGCAGAAATTACCGTTCCTGCAAACCATTATGTAGTTGCTTCAGGAGAATTATTGAATGAAAAAGAAATGTATTCCAAAGATCAATTAGCAAGATGGAATGAAGCAAGAAATAGCGATAAAACTGTATTTATAAGAACTGCAAATGATGCAAATGCAACTCAAAAAACTGCAAATTCTACAAAAACTTGGAAATTTAAAATATCAGAAACCCGAGATTTTGCTTGGGCTTCTTCTCCAGCTTTTGTTTTAGATGCAGCAAGAATCAATTTACCAAGTGGAAAAAAATCTTTAGCAATATCTGCATATCCTGTAGAAAGCGAAGGTGAAAAAGCGTGGGGAAGATCTACAGAATACACCAAAACTTCTATAGAACATTACTCCAAACAATGGTATGAATATACCTATCCTACTGCAGTAAATGTTGCTGGAAACGAAGGTGGAATGGAATATCCTGGTATCGTTTTTTGCCATTACAATTCTGCTGGAGAAGATTTATGGGGAGTTACAGATCATGAATTTGGGCACAATTGGTTTCCGATGATAGTAGGTTCTAATGAACGTCTTTTTGCTTGGATGGATGAAGGTTTTAATACTTTTATTAATGGTATTTCTTCAAAAAATTTCAATAATGGAGAGTATAAAAGTGATGCAAGAACAGCACAACAAATGGCAACTTATCTTATGAGCGATTCTCAAGAAGAAATAATGACGCCACCAGATAATATGAAAGAATCTAACCTCGGAACTTTAGCATATTACAAACCAGGAGAAGGTTTGAAGGTTTTGAGAGATCAAATTTTAGGGCCAGAAAAATTTGATAAAGCTTTCCGAACATACATTCAAAGATGGGCTTTCAAACATCCGCAACCTGAAGATTTTTTCCGAACGATGGAAAACGTTTCTGGAGAAGAGCTCAATTGGTTTTGGAGAGGTTGGTTTGTAAATAATTGGAAATCGGACGTTGCACTTACAGATGTGAAATACAAAGGTGGAGATTTCAAACAAGGTGCAATCATCACCTTAGATAATTTGGAAAAAATGCCAATGCCTGTGAAAATAAAAGCTACCTACAAAGATGGTAAAACTGAAAATTGGAGCTTACCTGTAGAAATTTGGAAAAGAAACAAACAATGGAAATATGAAATTCCTACAACCAAAGAATTGGCAAGTGTAGAAATAAATCCGAATGGAGAATTTCCTGATGTAAATTCTAGAAATAACAAATGGAATTCTGCTCAAATGGTTCCTGTAGAAAAAATAGATGCAAAATCTTTTTCGGGTACTTTTGGCAGTAAAACCATACCTATTAAAATTAAAATGTTTGAAAAAGATGGCGTTTTAATGAGCCAAGCTACCAATCAACAAGAATTTCCGTTGGAATATTTGGGTAAAAACAAATTCGGTTTTGAATTGGCTCAAATAGAAATTCAATTCTCTGATGATAAAAAAGAATTTACCTTAATGCAAGGTGGTGCAAGTTATATTTTCACGAAAGAATAAAAGAATTTTTAGCTTTTTTAAAACGAAAAACACCTCAAATTTGAGGTGTTTTTTTGATGTTTATTTCTATAAAATTAGTTTTTAATGAATTTAAAAGTAGTAGATTTTCCTTCGGCAGATTTCAATTTTACAATGTAAACTCCTTTAGAAAATGTTGATAAATTTTTCACGATTTTATTTTTTCTAGATTCAAATTTAGAAACTAATTTACCATCCATAGCATATATTTCTAATGCAAATGGAGCTTTCTCTTCATTAGAAGTTGTAATTACTAAACTTTCAATAGAATTATCATAATAATAATCTAGTTTAATGTCATTTTTAATTACATCATTTGTTCCTAATAAAAAATTAGTAGATTTTAAAATCGTTCCTTGCGAACCACATAAAAGAGCTTCTCCATTGGCGAAACGTGCAATACCATACAAAGTTGAAGAAGAAGTACTTGCTGTATTCAAGGGAGTGAAAACGCCACCATTATTGGAAGAATAATAGATGTTTTGATCGGTACCTGAAGCATAAATATGATTTCCAGAATAAAATAAACCGTATAAGTTTTCATAACCGGTAGATAAAACTTGAGTCCAAGTAGTTCCACCATCTGTGGTTTTTAGAACTTCTCCATCTTCTCCACTTACTACACCATTATTGGCATCTTTAAATGCTAAATTAAAATACAAGTTTGTACCTGTTCCTGGTTTTACAACTGCCCAAGTATTTCCACCATCTGTAGATTTACTTATCATTTGGCTATTTCCGGTAGAATACATGGTGGTTGCTGTAGCATACGTTACTGCTTGAGTTTGTAGATTTGCTACACTGGATATTGCCGTCCAAGTATCACCAGAATCTGCAGTTCTATAGGCAATTGCGTTTCCACTATTTAATACAGCAGTTAAAAAACCAATATTTGCATCGAAGAATGTTAGGTTGGAATAATACCAAATATCATTTTGAACATTGATGTTTGTCCAGCTTGAACCACCATCTATAGTTTTCAAAAAAGTACTTCCTTGTCCTACTACAAATCCTCTTGTGTTGCTTACAAATTTTATTTTTTTAAATCCGGGAACTGTTCCAGTCTTAGGATATAGCGTTTCCCAAGTTTCGCCTGCATCAATAGAAGTTTTTATAATTCCAGAATTTCCTGTTGTATATTGCGATCCGGCTGCAAAAGCAATCGTATTTTGTCCGGGTGGAATATTAATATCATATAAAATAAAAGTAGTTCCTGATGGTTTTGGAGTGAAGGTTTGTGCATTAAATAAATTAGAGCTAATAGCTATCAAAACAAACATTTTGATAAAAAGATAGATTTTTGTTTTCATAATTAAAGTTTTTTTTTATTATTAAATTAAATGATTTTCGATCGAGTACAAGTATTTTATTTACACAAAATTACTTTTTTTTATTAATTATTGAATGTTTATTAATAAATTTTTTGAATCTATAAAGTCATCAATCATTCAAACCTTTGCCGGATAAGATTCTTTCTACATTTTTCTCAATTCTATCGACTCTTGTTTTAGATTGTTTTGCACCACTGAAAAAGATTAAATAAGCGCGCTGTCTTCCTGGCGTTAATTTTTCAAATGCAGTTTTTAAATCTTTATTTTGTTTAAAATATTCCGATAATTCTTCAGGTATATCAAATTCTTTTGTAGGTTTTAAAACTACTTTTTCGCCACTTTTCTCTATTTCTATGGCTTCTTTAATGTATTTTTCTATCGATTTAGAAGCATTTTTTATTTCATCTAATGTTGCAAATCTCAATTGTCTTGCAGATTGCACGTGTTCTGTTTGTTGTATTAATATCTTTTTTTCATCTTTTAGCAATACACCTTTTGTGAACAATAATGCACAATATTCTTTAAAATAATGAATGAGCACTACGTTTTTTCCATCTAAAATATAACAAGGAACTCCCCATTTAAGATCTTCTTCCAATTCAGATTTTAGGCAGATTTCTCTTAGAGATTCTATTTCTTTTTTAAATTTTGAGTCTTTTTCAAAATAAAAATTCACTTTTGGGTTCATAGGTTTTATATTTTAAGTTTTGAAAATAGAATTATTTGAATAAAGTCATGTCTAAAATTATGGCTACAATTCTAAAAATAAAAGAGAATGCTTTTTTGTTTTCCATAGTTTTTAATTGATTGATGGTTGCAAATTTATTGTAAATTTAAAACATTAAATTTTTTAAATAAAATCCTATTTATTGTGTTTTGACAATTTCAATAATGTTTGAGTGAATTTTTTATGGGCTTCTTCATTCATTACCAGCTTTAAATTTAAATCAAAATTAGTAATCTTATTCCCTATTAATTCTTGCTCTTTGATGTATTCTAATTGTCGTTTTATACCATAAGGATAATCCCATAATTTTTCAACAATATTTGAAGCCATATCTGCTAAATGAATTTTAATTTCTGATAACTCTTCTCTTGTAGAAGTGCTTTTGACTTCAATAATCCAATTGAGAAGTTGTTCAAATATTTGAGAAAATTTTAAAGAGGAATAATATAATCCCTTTATATCTGATGGCTTTCCTTGCTCATTTACAAATTTGTGTAAAACAGTGAATAATGAAGATATATTGCTCGTTATGTTTATTAGGGAATTCAAACGATTTGATCCCCAAGTAGCCAATTCTTCTAAATCTGAAATGAAAAGTTTCGGTTCTACTAAAATTGAATATTCAATATCATTATTTAAAAATTCTTTTTTTTCAATTTCATCAATAAATGTTTGAGCAAGAAAGTCTATTTCGTAATAATCATTCTTTTCTATGAGAATTTTAATACATTTTTCACTAAGATTGAGTTTAAAGAATTCGTCAATGTTTTTATCAAAGATATTTTTTACTTTCAAACTGTCTTTGAATAAATATGATAGTTGAATTTTTAAAGTTTCGATTATTTCTTTAGACTCTTCAAATGGAAAAACCCATAATTTTTTTTGTCCTAATATCATCTATAAAATCAAATATTTTAATATTATCTACTATCTTGGAAAAATCGGCAGTTTTATTATCTTTCCAAAAGTTTAATGCATTTAATATATTTTTATCAATAAAATTAAGTATTGAAATTCCTATACTATGTGAAATTTCAGGGATTTTATTATAATTTATAGGCGGTGCGTATTTCTTCATGTTTAAAAAAAAGTTTAGAACAAGTGAATTTTTTCTTTGCTCAACTTATTAAAGTTCAAGATACAATGCTATCCATAAATCTTGTTGATGATATCTCTGAAGACATCAAAAAAATTGAAATGACAGAAAAAATTATAGTGTCATTATTAGAGAGAAGTTTAAAGTAGAAATAAAAAAACCTCCGCACAAAATCTCCCTACTTTGAGCCAAATAAAAGATAAACCCCTAATCCAAAGAATTAATCACCACATAATACCGATACGCCAAAATTGCCTTTTGAAATTTATTCATTTTCAAAGGATCTTGGCCACCAAGTTTTGGTAAAACCTTTTTGTTGATTTCATTAAGGGTAAAAAAGAATTTTTTTTTCATGAATTATTGTTGTAAGAATTTCAAAATTACGAAATTTAGAGTAAATTTAATATTATGAACACCCTCTTCAAACAACAAGTCTGGGAAATCACCAAACTCATTCCGAAAGGCAGAGTTTCTTCTTACGGTGCCATTGCAAAAGCGGTTGGTTTCCCCAATCATTCTCGCCATGTAGGAAAAGCGATGGGAGGTTGCCCAAAAGACGTTCCTGCACATCGTGTGATTTCTAGTTCGGGAGTGCTTTCTGTACCAGAATTTAAGGAAAAATTATAAGCAGAAGGAATTGAAGTGGTGGATTTGAGAATTAAAAATTTCAAGAAATTATTTTGGAATCCTTTGGAGGAATTGTAAAACTCAAATAATTTTACCGCAAAAGAGGCAAAAGACCTTTGCTAAAAATAAGAAATATCAAAATTTACAAAATTTAAACTCGTGGTTACGTACTACTTATGCAACCTTTTGATTAACTATTCACAACTACATCTTTTGTCCCTTTTGTGGTAAAAATTAGATATAATTCTACAATATCATTCTCTAAACTTCCGATTAGCTTTCTTTTCAGAAATTATTTTTTTAGATTTTAAACGTTTTTCTATTTTACCTTTAGAAGGTTTTGTTTTCAATCTTAATTTTGGAATAATGAGCGCTTCATCCACCAATTCTAAAATTTTTGATGTTGCCAATTTTTTATTTCTGAGTTGAGTTCTGTATTCCGAAGCGCTTACTTGCAGTATATTTTCAACATTAATTCTATTTTTAAGCTTCGTTGCAATTTTTCTCTTCTGAAAATCTGAAAAGAATTCGCTTTCCAAGAAACTCCATAAAACCGTGACGGAAGTTTCTACTTTATTCACATTTTGACCTCCTGCTCCACTGCTGCGAGAAGTTTTGTAAGTGAGTTCTGTAGTGAAATCTTTCATGGCGATTAGCAATTAACAAATTTACTTTTTACTTTTTACTTAAAAATATCTTTTCTTAAAATTTTTCCATTTTCTGATCTTGGAAATTGTTCCAAAAATACAATTTCTTTTGGACGATGAAATTTCTTTTCAAATTGTACATTTTCTATTGCATTTATTATTATTAAATCTTCTTTTCCTTCTATGAATAGAACTAATTTTTGTCCTAAAATTTCATCTTTATTTCCGCTGTAGATTAATTCATTATCAAAACTTTCTTTCGCTAATTCTTTCTTCAAAAAGTTCTCCAAAATTTCGGGAAAAATTTTCACACCACCAGAATTGATTACAAAATCTGTTCTGCCCAAAAACTTGAAATGCGTATCGTCCTGTAATTCTACAATATCATTGGTCTGCAAAGATTCTGAAGTTAAATTTGGAGCATTAATAATTAAGCAGCCTCTTTTATCTTGAGAAATATCTACACCATCTAAAACTGTAAAATAATCTGCAGCATTTGGAAATATTTCTTTCAACGCAATATGAGAAAGCGTTTCAGACATCCCGTAAGTTTCAAAAATTTGTCCAGTATAATTTGTTTTAGATAAAGTTTGTGAAATTTTATATTTTAAATTTTCTGAAACCTGAGCTCCACCAAT
>CAXYUO010000078.1:0-10949 GCA_964292185.1 uncultured Frigoriflavimonas sp. | reverse complement strand
ATCATCAAAAATTTTCTCTTGATGAAAAGTAATCATACTATCCGTAGCAATTTTATCATGAACTTTTACGGTTCTTTTTTCTGTTAAACCATCTTTTGCAAGAACTTTATTTTCAATTTTTACCGAATTATACATGGTTTTATATATTGGTCGATAAGCGATAATAGCTAGGAACATCCCGATCATCATAATCGGTTTTCTACCTACTTTATCAGAAAGCCAACCGAAAAGTACGAAAAGTGGAGTTCCAATAAACAAAGCTAAAGCCATCATTGTATCTACTTGTGCAGAATCAATATTCATAACTTTTTGCATAAAACTCATGGCGTAAAACTGACCTGTGTACCAAATAACACCTTGTCCCATTACAGCTCCAAATAATGCAAGCAAAACGAATTTAAAATTAAATTTATTTCCAAAACTTTCTTTCAAAGGATTTTTTGAAGTTTTTCCTTCTTTTTTCGCTTGAGCAAATAGTGGAGATTCTTTCATATTTCTTCTGATGATATAAGAAACACCCACCATTAGAATAGAAATCCAAAACGGAATTCTCCATCCCCAACTATCAAATTCTTCTGCAGAAAGTGAAGTTTTTGTAACTAAAATAACAATCAAGGAAATAAATAAACCTGCAGTTGCGGTGGTTTGTATCCAAGATGTCCAATAACCTCTTCGATGAGGTTGAGAATATTCGGCAACATAAGTTGCAGCTCCACCATATTCTCCTCCTAAAGCTAAACCTTGTAAAAGTCTTAAAATCAAAACTAAAACGGGAGCAAAGAAACCAATTGTTTTGTATTCTGGTACACAACCGATTAAGAAGGTCGAGAATCCCATAATAAGAAGTGTTACCAAGAAAGTGTATTTTCTTCCGATAATGTCTCCTAATCTTCCGAAAAATAATGCACCGAAAGGTCTTACTACAAATCCGGCAGCAAAAGTTGCTAATGTGGATAAGAAAGCGGCAGTTGGATTATCTGCTGGAAAGAATTTCGTTGCTAGAACAACGGCTAAACTTTCAAAAATGTAGAAGTCATACCACTCAATCTTTGTTCCGAGAGATGATGCCATAATAACACCCCAAATCGTTTTGTTTTGCTGTTTTTCTGCAACATAAGCATCATGCTCTTCTTGCGAGTTAAACTTTTTAGCCATAATTTATTTGTTTTTAGTATTTGTTTTTATTAATGATAATTGAAAAAAATTCAATAAATTTTAAAAAGAGTACATTACTCTTACCGTTGCACGCAAATTACCAACATCTTTCATGTTGTTTTGGGCTTTTGCTTCTGTATTGATGTCTCCCCATTTTGCAGCAGTATATTCGATTTCAGGAGAAATATTGAATTTATTCTGTTTAAAATCTACTCTTGCAGAAGCACGCCAAACTGCATCTAAAACTCTCGTTCCAGAAGCACCTCTTATATAAAGATTTTTGTAACCCGCATCTACACCATCATTTTTTGTATATCCAAAGAAAACTCCAGGAGCAATTTTCGCATTTGCACTCGCAATATCTACCCAAAATGAAGAAGTTTTAGTTGGTTTATAAGATTCTTGTCCGTTTGGTTCTGTATAACCTGCAAAACCTCCAAGCATTACTAAATGATGCATGTTTCCACCACTAATTCCGTATAATTTTGCAATAATTTTTTCATTGGCATATTTAAAATATCCAAAATACATTGAAGAATTTAACGTTTCATCAGAAACTAAAGCTGCAGATTCTATAACTGGTTTCAAAGATTGATACTCTGCGCCAATTCCTGTTGTAATTGATTTTGATTTGTATTGTAATTGCCCATGAATAGTAGGCATAGATGAATTGAAAGTTGCACTATTTACAGAAGCACCAGTTGCATTAGCTGTAGTAAATTCTCGATCTTTGTAGGCAACAACACTTAGTGTTAATTCTGGAGTTAATTTTTGTGCTACTTTTACTTGTCCTGCCCAACCAAACGGATTAAACATAATCCCGGCATTGAAATTGGCAACTCCAGGAAAAACATCCGTAATTACAGATGGATACCAAGTTTGTCCGAAAGTAACCGCTGTTTTTGGCCAAGTTAAAGTTGCTGTAGCATGGCGAAGTCTCATTAATCCTGTACTTCCACTTCCGGAAGAAGTTTTGTTGAGTTCCGTATTTCCAAAGAAATCAGCTTCAATATTTCCGGTAGCTTTTGCTCCCCAAACATCTGGACCTCTAAATTTAATTCCAACTCTTGAAGTAATTGCTAAAAAATTACTAGAACCAGCATCATTGATATCTTTTCCATTGGCATCTAATTTTTCGTCTAATGGATAAAGATTGAGGTTGTATTCTCTCGCATAAGCAGATTGCCTACTATCAAAACTATATTCGGTTCTTACCCAACCATACAAAGATGCATCCCATTCTTTGGGTTTGGCTTTTTCTGCTTCTAATGCTTCAATTCTTTTTAAAAGATCTGCATTAGTTGTTTCTTGAGCATTTAGATGGTTAGAAAACCAAAAAGAAGAAACAATTCCTAATAAAACAATAGTTTTTTTCATAGATTAGTAAATTTTAGTTTATTTATTTGATGAAACGAAATTGAAACTAAAATTTTAATTAGAAAAATTTAATATATATCAGTGTAATGAATATATATGTTATTATTTAAAGGAAAAGATGAATAGATTTTTTTTTGAATTTAATTTATAAAATTAAATAAAGAATCTTATTGTGAAGTAGTTATACTTTTGTATTTTGATAAACAATGTATTTTTAAATAATTTTATTTTTTAAAACGCTCCCATTTAATCATCATATATTTATCACCAAATTCTGTAATCACCAATCCAGAACCTTTTAGATTTTCTTCTTTCGACATATATTCGATGAGTTCATTTTGTTTAAAAACCTTATAAACAGGATGAAAATCAGAATGTGGAGGTCTTGTAATATTGTATTTTTTTATCCAAGAACTTACGGTATTATGAGATACACCTATAATTCTTTCAATTTCACGATAACTTAAACCTTCTAAATAGAGCTGAAGTGCTTTGGTTACTACATAATCATCTATTTGTTTTCCTAATTTTTTTACCGTGAAATAATAGTTGCAATCTTTACATAAAAACCTTTGTCGTTCCTTTATAATACCACTTTTAACGATATTTTTTTCATTACATTTGGGGCAAGAATTTGGCATAGCTATATCTTTTTAGCAAATATATAACAAATTAGCAAAATTTTCTATTTCATTCGTTGTTTTTTTTGAATTTCATTTATTTAATAATGATTTGTTCTTTTTCTATTTTTTCTGAAAGGTTAAAATTGATTAGATATTATATCCTGTTTATTAAAGTTTATTGGTTTATTATTCTTTATGGTATCTAATAAAAATAGTTTATATCTGATATATTTGTTCATTATAGATAAAATATCTTATATTTGCCGTTTTAAAAGGGTATAATAAATGAAAATAGAAGTTTCCTCAGATAAACATTTGAAATACGCAGAGGAAATCCGCTTAGAAATGGCAGATTCTGCCACAAAACGCGGTACAGGGATTTCAAAACGTTCGCTCGAATATATTTGCGATAAAATTTCAGACTCAAAAGCGGTTGTCGCAATTGATGATGATGGAACTTGGGTGGGTTTCTGTTATATAGAAACTTGGTCTCATGGTCGATTTGTAGCCAATTCTGGACTCGTAGTTTCTCCAGATTATAGAAACCGAGGGATTGCAACTTTGATCAAAGAAAAAATTTTTCAGTTGTCTAGAGAAAGATATCCTGAAGCAAAAATTTTTGGCTTAACAACCGGTTTAGCAGTGATGAAAATAAATGCGGAAATGGGATACAAACCAGTAATTTATTGCGAATTAACGCAAGATGAAGAGTTCTGGAATGGTTGTAAAAACTGTGTGAACTACGAAATTTTAATGAGCAAGAATCGTAAAAACTGCCTTTGTACCGCGATGCTTTATGTTCCCAAAAAAGAAGAAAGTAAAATTAGTAAAGATCAAACAGATGAAGAAAAAAGTAGTTCTAGCATTTAGTGGCGGTTTAGATACTTCCTATTGCGCAAAATATTTAACCGAAGATTTAGGGTATGAAGTTCACGCAGTGACCGTCAATACTGGTGGATTTTCGAAGGAAGATGCTCAAGAATTAAAATCAAAAGCAGAAAAATTAGGCGTGAGTTCTTATACTTTTATTGATGCTGTCGAGTCTTATTATAATGAATGTGTAAAATATTTAATTTTCGGGAATGTCCTTAAAAACAACACTTATCCACTTTCAGTAAGTGCGGAAAGAACCGTTCAAGCACAGAATATCGCGAAATATGCCTCAGAAAATAACGCAACAGCAATTGCTCATGGAAGTACTGGTGCAGGAAATGATCAAGTGCGTTTTGATTTAATTTTTCAGATTATGTGTCCTGGTGTAGAAATTATTACGCCAATTAGAGACCTGTCTTTATCCAGAGAAGAAGAAATTTTATTTTTAAAAAACCACGGCTATGAAATGGATTTTGAGAAAGCAAAATACTCTATTAACAAAGGACTTTGGGGAACTTCGGTTGGTGGAAGTGAAACTTTGACTTCAATTTTAAATTTACCCGAAACTGCATTTCCATCTCAAGTTGAAAAAACCGAAGCTTCTGATTTAGAAATTGAATTTAAAAATGGTGAAATTTCTGCCGTAAATGGTGAAAAGTTTTCACACCCCGTTTTTGCCATTCAAAAAATTGAAGAATTGGCTTCTGTTTACGGAATTGGGCGAGATATTCACGTTGGAGATACCATTGTTGGGATAAAAGGTCGTGTTGGTTTTGAAGCTGCAGCCGCTTTAATCATTATTAAAGCACATCATTTATTAGAAAAACATACGCTTTCTAAATACCAACAAACCATTAAATCTCAATTATCAGATTGGTACGGAAACTGGCTTCACGAAGCGCTTTTCCTAGATCCTGTAATGAGAAATATTGAAACATTTTTAAATGATTCTCAAAAAACCGTAAACGGAAAAGTTTTCATCACCCTTCATCCTTACCGTTTTGTTTTAAATGGAATTGAATCTGAAAACGATTTAATGTCTTCTAAATTCGGTAGTTATGGCGAGGCAAATTTGGCTTGGACCGGCGAAGATGTGAAAGGTTTTACTAAAGTTTTAAGTAATTCTCTCACCATTTATCATCAAATAAATAAGGCATAATGAAGAAGGTAGGAATAATTGGAGCAAACGGATATACCGGAAGTGAACTCGTTCGGATACTTGCATTTCACCCAAAAGTGGAACTAAAATATTTGTACAGTCGATCTAATTCTGGAACAAAAATTTCGGATATTTATCCCGATTTAATTTCGGTTTGCGATAGTATTTTAACCAATAAAACCGAAGAAGTTGATATTTTATTTTTGTGTTTACCGCATAAAGAAAGTGAAAATTGGTTAACCGAAAATCCACAAAAAGAAGATGTTCTGATTATCGATTTAGGGAACGATTTTAGATTAGATGGAAATTTTCAGGATAGAAACTTTATTTTCGGCTTACCAGAAATCAATAAAAATGAAATAAAATCTGCGAAAAGCATCGCAAATCCTGGTTGTTTTGCCACTTCTATTATGTTGGCTTTGTTGCCTTTAGCGAAAGAAAATTTACTGAAAGACGTTTACACCACAGGAATTACCGGTTCTACGGGAGCTGGTCAATCTTTGCAAGCAACTACTCATTTTACGTGGCGAAATGATAATATTTCGGCGTACAAAACTTTGACACATCAACATGTAGAAGAGATTTTGAAAACCTTGCGTCAAACAAATGAAAATAAAATCGAGCTAAACTTTGTTCCGTGGCGCGGCGATTTTGTAAGAGGAATTTTCACCAGTTCTATCATTAAATGTGATTTATCTTTAGAAGAAATTCAGAAAAAATACCAAAATTTTTACAAAGATGCCGCATTTGTGAAGGTCTCTGAAAAACCGATTGATATGAAACAAGTGGTTAATACCAATAGGTGCGCCATACATATCGAAAAAAATAAGGACACAATTGTCGTTCATTCGGCGATTGATAATTTATTAAAAGGCGCTTCCGGACAAGCCGTTCAAAATATGAATATTGCCCAAAATTGGGATGAAAATTTGGGTTTAAATTTAAAACCTATTGCATTTTAAAAATTTAGTCCCAAAGGGACGACTTAACAAAGGATAGGATGAAATCCTATCAAAACAATTTAATAAATAATGAATTTATTCGACGTATATCCTTTATTTAATATTAATCCTGTAAAAGCAGAAGGTTCTTTTCTTTGGGATGAAAAAGGCGAAAAATACCTGGATTTTTACGGTGGTCATGCCGTGATTTCTATCGGACACAACCATCCTCATTACAAAAACAAACTAAATGAGCAATTGGATAAAATTTCTTTTTATTCTAATTCTGTTCAAAATAATTTGCAAACGGAATTAGCAAAAAAATTAGGCGAAATTTCAGGATATGACAATTATTCACTTTTTCTTTGTAATTCTGGAGCAGAAGCCAATGAAAATGCTTTGAAACTTGCTTCTTTTCACAACGGAAAAAAGAAAGTCATTTATTTTTCAGAAGCTTTCCACGGAAGAACTTCTGCAGCGGTTTCTGTTACTGATAATCCGAAAATTGTAGCACCTGTTAATTTTTCTGAGCGTTTTATAAAATGTGAATGGAATAATGCTAGTCAATTAAAACAACTATTTGAAGCTCATAAAAATGAAATTTCTTCTGTCATAATTGAAGGCATTCAAGGTGTTGGTGGAATCGTGATTCCTTCTGAAGATATGATGAATACCATTAAAAATCTTTGCACTGAAAATGATGCAATTTTAATTTTAGACGAAGTACAATCTGGTTACGGAAGGACGGGAAAATTTTTCGCTCATCAAGAGTTTGATATTCAACCAGACATCATTACTGTTGCGAAAGGAATGGGAAATGGTTTCCCAATTGGTGGCGTATTAATCAGTCCGAAATTTAAAGCAAGTTACGGCTTATTAGGAACAACTTTCGGTGGAAATCATTTGGCTTGTGCAGCTGGAATCGCAGTTTTAGAAGTCATCGAAAATGAGAATCTGATTGAAAATTCTGTAAAAATGGGAGATTATATTGAAGATAAAATTAAAAACTTTAAAAAAATAAAATCCATCAAAAGAAGAGGTTTAATGATTGGGATTGAGTTGGATGAACCTTGCTCAGCAATTCGTTCAAAATTATTAACGGAACACCATGTTTTCACTGGAAATTCTAGTGATGCCAATGTTTTGCGACTTCTTCCAGCCCTCAATATTACAGAAAAAGAAGCTGATATATTTATTAATGCTTTTGAATCTGTTCTTCAAGATTAGCAGCATTTCAAATGCAACTTTTAATTATATTTAAATGAAAAATTTCACATCCATAGAAGATATTATTGATCTTCAATCCATCATAAAAGAAGCGCTTCAGATTAAAGAAAATCCTTTAACAGAACCCAATAAAGGCAAAGGAAAAACGATAGGTTTGGTCTTTTTAAACTCAAGTTTAAGAACCAGATTGAGTAGCCAAATAGCTGCACAAAATTTAGGTTTAAATATTCTAACTTTAAACGCCGCACAAGAAGCTTGGAACCTAGAATTTGCTGATGGAGCAGTGATGAACGGCGGTACCGTGGAACATATTAAAGATGCGATTGAAGTTTTGAACCAATATTGCGATATTATTGCGGTGCGCTGTTTTGCAGGAATGAAAAGCAAAGATGATGATGTGAATGAAAGTATTTTATCTCAATTTTTAAAACACGCAAAAGTCCCTGTTGTTTCTTTAGAATCCTCTACACGACATCCTTTGCAGAGTTTTGCAGATTGTATTACCATTACTGAAAATTGGAAGGAAAACAGAAAGCCAAAAGTGGTTTTAAGTTGGGCTCCACACATAAAACCAATCGCACAAGCAGTCGGAAATTCTTTCGCAGAGTGGATGCAAGCAATGGATGTTGATTTCGTAATTGCCAATCCGGAGGGTTATGATTTGGATCCTAAATTTGTAAAAAACACCCCCGTTTTTCACAACCAAGATGAAGCTTTAAAAGATGCAGATTTTATCTATGTCAAAAATTGGTCGTCATTTGAAGATTACGCAGCAATGCCCGAAGTAAAAGACAATTGGATGCTGACTCAAGAAAAACTAAAACCAACGAATGCAGCAAAAGTGATGCATTGTTTGCCCGTTCGAAGAAATGTAGAACTGAGCGATGAAGTGATGGATAGCGAAAATTCTATCATCTATAAACAAGCGAAAAACAGAATATTTTCAGCACAAACGGTTTTTAGTAAAATTTTAGACAAATTGACTTCTTAAAACTTTTTTAATATGGGTAAACAGAAATTATATGTCGTGAAAATTGGTGGTGCTTTAATTGATAATGAAATTAAATTAGACCAGTTTTTAGAAGAATTTTCAAAAATTAAGGACCAAAAAATTTTAATTCACGGTGGCGGAAAATTGGCTACAGATTTAGCAAAAAAACTAAATATTCCGCAACAAATGACCGATGGAAGAAGGATTACCGATAAAGATACTTTGGATATTGTAACCATGGTTTATGCGGGGAAAATCAATAAAAATATTGTTGCGAAACTTCAAAATTTAGAGTGTAACGCAATCGGATTTTCAGGTGCAGATGGAAATTTAATTAAAGCGGAAAAACGTACAAATTCTACGATAGATTATGGTTTTGTGGGCGATGTAGATGCAAAAAGCGTGAATGCAAATTTGCTTCAAAAATTCTTAGAATTGGAATTAACTCCAGTGTTTTCAGCTATTACTCATAACCAAAAAGGTGATTTGTTCAACACCAATGCAGATTCTATTGCTTCGGTTTTAGCACAATCTTTAGCTGAAATTTATGAAGTAGAACTTTTGTATTGTTTTGATAAGGACGGTGTTTTAGAAGAGGTAGAAAACCCAAATTCTATTGTAAAAGCTTTGAATCCTACAAAATATGACGAATTATTAGCAAATGGAAAATTGCATCAAGGTATTTTGCCAAAATTAAAAAATGCTTTTTTAGCCAAAGAAAAGAATGTAAATAAAGTGGTTTTACTCAATGAAACCAAATTACAAAACCAAATAAACCATCAAAATGAAGGAACTGAAATCCAAATATAGCGCAGAAGAATTGCTGAAATTTGCTTTAGATTTATTAAAAAAAATTATCGCAACACCTTCGCTTAGCAAAGATGAATACGATGTTTCGTTGGTTATTGAAGGTTTTTTCCATCAAAGAAATATCCCAACCAATCGGTTTAAAAATAACATTTGGGCAACTAACAAATATTTTGATGAAAGCAAACCAAGTATTGTTCTAAACACCCATCACGACACGGTAAAACCGAACAAAGCTTTTACGCTAGATCCTTTTATCCCAGTAGAAAAAGACGGAAAACTTTTTGGTTTAGGCAGCAACGATGCCGGAGCTTCTTTGGTATCAATGAGCCAGGTTTTTCTTCATTTTTATGAACAAGAAAACTTAACTCATAATTTAATTATCGCTTTAACTGCCGAAGAAGAAATATCAGGAAACGACGGTATCGAGACACTTTTTCCGCAACTTCCGAATGCAGAATTGGTTATCGTAGGCGAACCAACACTCATGAATTTGGCGATTGCAGAAAAAGGACTTTTGGTGATCGACGGCGAAATGCAAGGGACAGCTTCTCATGCGGCTCATCCAAATAAAGACAATGCTATTGTGAAATGTATGGCGGATTTGGACCATATTCTGAATTTTAAATTTCCGAAAGTTTCCCCTTATTTGGGCGAAATAAAAGTAACGCTTTCGATCCTCAATGCCGGAACTCAACACAATGTAGTTCCTGAAAAATGTAATTTCACATTAGATGTTCGTGTAACCGATGAATACAGCAACGAAGAGGTTTTCAATATTATTCAGGCAGAAATGAAATCGAAATTAATAGCAAGATCTTTGCGATTAAATTCATCAAAAATTGAAGAAAATCATCCCATTGTAAAAGCAGGTTTAGAAATCGGAAGAACAACGTACGGTTCTCCAACTTCTTCCGATCAGGCGATTATTCCGTGTACATCAGTGAAAATTGGTCCAGGAGACAGTACAAGATCGCATACAGCCGATGAATTTATTTACATCAACGAAATAAAAGAAGGCATTGAAATTTACATTAAAATTTTAGAAAAAATATTATAAACCATTTTAATGGTTTTTAAATAAAAGGAATAAAATGAAAAAAATTTGGCAAAAAGATAAATCTCAAACGGATCAATTGGTCAATACATTTACCGTTGGAAAAGATTTAGACTTCGATGATCGATTGGCGAAATATGATGTTTTGGGTTCTATTGCTCATTGCAAAATGCTTGCAGAAGTTGGTTTGATTTCTAATGAAGAGTCTCAAAAACTTCAATCTGTTTTAAATGAAATTTTAAAAAATATCGAAAATAACACCTTCGAAATCGATACCGAAGCCGAAGATATTCACTCCCAAATTGAATCTATTTTAATAGAAAAATTGGGCGATGCAGGAAAAAAAATTCATACCGCTCGTTCTAGAAATGACCAGGTTTTATTGGATATTAAATTATATTTGCTCGATGAAATTAGAGAAATAGGAGAGTTAACAGATACTTTTTTTCAATTGTTAATAAAATTAGCAAATCAGCATAAAAACGTTTTGTTACCGGGTTACACGCATTTTCAAATTGCGATGCCTTCCTCTTTCGGATTGTGGTTTAGCGCTTATGCAGAAGCTTTGGTTGATGATGTAGAACTGCTTTTATCGGTGAAAAATATCATCAATAAAAATCCATTAGGATCAGCTGCAGGTTATGGTTCGTCTTTTCCGATTGATCGAGAAAGCACCACTTTTCATCTGAATTTTAAAACCTTAAATTACAATTCCGTTTATGCACAAATGACCCGTGGA
>CAXYUO010000077.1:0-11063 GCA_964292185.1 uncultured Frigoriflavimonas sp. | reverse complement strand
ATCAGAAGTCTCCATGAAGATTTTAATGAAAAGTAGCTGTTGCGATTATTGGGTTTTAACTAAAAACTAATTACATCAAACACATTTTTGTATATTTGTTTTTTACCCTATTTATATGAAGCTAAACATCAAAAACGAAACAGCTACTTTGAAATCCGTAGTTCTTGGTCAGCCAGATTCTATCGGAAACAAGCCAACTTTAGACGAAAGTTATGATGCAAAATCCTATCATTCCATAGAAAATAATATCTATCCAAAAGAATCGGACATCATTTCAGAAATGAATGCTTTTGAAAGAGTTTTGAAAAAATATGAGGTAGAAGTGCTTCGTCCAGAAGTTTTGGAGAATTATAATCAGGTTTTTGCAAGAGATGTAGCTTTTGTGATAGAAGATAAAATGATTATTTCTAATCTCATTCACGAAAGAGCTGCAGAACAAGAAGCTTATCACAATATTTTTGAAAAAATAAATTACAGAAACATCATCAATCTTCCTGGTACAGCTCATATTGAAGGTGGAGATGTGGTAGTTTGGAACGATTTCATTTTTATTGGAGCTTGTTTTAGCGAAGATTATCGGAATTATAAAACAGCAAGAACCAACGAAAAATCTATTGAAATTTTGAAAGAATTTTTCCCAAAAAAAAGAATTTTAGATTTTGAATTGCATAAAAATGATACAGATCCGTACAAAGGAATACTGCATTTAGATTGTACATTCAACCCAGTTGGGAAAGATAAATGCATTATTTATGAAAAAGGATTTGTAAATATAGACGATTACAAACTGGTTTTAGATATTTTCGGAGAAGAAAACTGTTTTCATGTAAACGATGAAGAAATGTTTCAAATGTTCCCGAATATTTTTTCTATTTCTCCAGAAGTTGTGGTTTCAGATTCTGCATTTACGAGGATGAATAGGCATTTGGAAGATCAATGGAACATTAAAGTAGAAGAAATTCCGTACCGAGAAATTTCCAAAATGGGTGGATTGTTGAGATGTTCTACTTTGCCATTAGTTAGAGAGTAGGTTTTACAACAGCCAGTTTGTCTTGCTGAAAGCATCTTGTAGGCTAATAATACCACAGAGTTTCCTACGGAAAGACAAACAACAATGGGAAAATTCTGCGACGAATTAGGTTCACTTTTAAAATTCACCATTCCTATTTCTCAAATCCAAGTTTTAATCTCGCTGATTTCATTTTCATCAGAAAAAATTCCATATTTTAAAATTGCTGAAGAGTGGAAAATACTTCCGCCAGATTCTTCTTTTATTTTTTGAATATTTTCTGAACGTACATTTCCACCGATGATTATTTCAATTTCGTTTTCATGTTTTCGGATTATTTTGGCTAAATTTTCTAGGCCATCTTCTGCGCTTTTTGCACCACCAGAAGTAAGCACACCTTGAAAACCTATGTCAATAATCTGCTCAATAGATTTTTCAAAATCTGGAGTTCTATCTATCGCTCTGTGAAAAGTACAAGGAATTGGAGCCGCTAAATTTACCAAAAATTGGTTTCTTTCTTTATCTATTTCGTTTTGTTTGCCCAAAACTCCAAACACAAAACCATCTGCTCCATATTTTTTGAAAGCAGAAATATTTTCAATCATAACTTCAAAATCTTCATCGCTGTAGTAGAAATCTCCACCTCTCGGTCGAATCATTACATAAATTGGTTTTTTAAATTTTTCTTTTAAATATTGAAATTCTGTAAGATTTGGTGTTATTCCACCCAATTCTCTTTCAGAGCAAAATTCTATTCTATCTGCAACAGAAGCGAGTGCAATTTCCGCGGATTTCAAATCAAAACAAGCAATTTCTAACATAGGAGTTTATTTTTAGATATAAATTTAAGTATTTTTGTACAGATAAAAGAAAAATATGCAAACTACAGACACACTTTTGATGATAGAGCCAGTTTCTTTCGGCTATAACGCAGAAACTGCAGAGAATAATTATTTCCAAGTGGAACAAAAAGATGCAGATATTCAGCAAAAAGCATTGGTGGAATTTCAAAATTTTGTAGAAAAATTAAAGTCTAAAGGCATCAACATTATTTCTATAAAAGATACTTTGCTTCCACATTCTCCAGATTCTATTTTTCCTAATAATTGGGTGAGTTTTCATGCAGATGGAACTGTGAATTTGTACCCAATGTTTGCAGAAAATAGAAGAGTAGAAAGAAGACAAGACGTTATTGAAACTATTAAAAATGAAGGTTTTACAATAAATTCTATTGATGATTATTCTCATTCAGAAAATGAAGGGAAATTTTTAGAAGGAACAGGAAGCATCATTTTCGACCATGATTATAAGATTGCTTATGGATCTGTTTCTTTAAGATTAGATGAAGCATTATTTATAGATTTTTGTGAAAAAATAGGGTATAAACCTATTGTTTTTCATTCTTTTCAAGATGCAAATGGAGAAAGATTACCAATTTATCATACCAATGTGATGATGTGTGTTGCAGAACAATTTGTGGTGATTTGTTTGGAGTGTATTGATGATGAAATGGAGCATGAAAAAGTGCAAGAAGTAATAAAATCTACGCATAAAGAATTGATAGAAATTACCGAAAAACAAATGCAAAATTTTGCAGGAAACATGCTGCAAGTACAAAATACAGAAGGGAAACAGTTTTTGGTAATGAGCGAAACAGCGTATAAATCTTTAACAAAAGAACAAATTTCTTCTATTGAAAACCATTGTGAAATTATTTATGCAGATTTAAAAACCATAGAAACAAATGGTGGTGGAAGTGCAAGATGCATGCTTGCAGAAATATTTTTGCCGAAAGTGTAATTATTTTAAATAAAAATAACAAATTTCTGCAATTTTTTTCAAATTTATGTATCTTTATATAAGCAAACTAAAAATTTATTATGAAAAAATTATTTTTTCTTCTAATTTTAGCATTTTTCTTCACAAACGCTTGTCGCAGTGAAACTTTAGATGATACGAATAGTAATAATACTGCTTTTCCAGAATTCCAATACAATTATGGAAATACTGTAAACCGTAGTTTTTTTGGACAAGTATTGGATAGAAGCGGAAATCCTGTATCTGGAGCTGCAATTTCTATAGGAACTTCTACTGTTCAAACAAATTCTAAAGGGTTTTTCTTATTGAAAAATGTTTCTGTGAAAGAAAAATTTGCACAAATAAAAGCCACAAAATCAGGCTTTGTAAATGCTTCCAGAGTTTTACTTCCCACAAATGGAGACAACCGCATCAATATCATGATGATTCCTGCAACTACTACTGCCACGGTAAATTCTGGTGCTACAAGCACAGTTTCTCTACCTGATGGAACTTCGGTAAAATTTGATGGGAGTTTTAAAAATGAAAATGGAAGTGCGTATACAGGAAGTGTAAAAGTGGCTTTATTTAATCTAAAAACTTCGGATACTTATTTCAATGAAACCATGCCAGGAAGTTTGCTCGCTGGAAATTCTCAAGGGCAATCCAGACTTTTGGAATCTTACGGAATGATGCATGTGCAATTAACAGGAGATGCAGGGCAAAATCTACAAATTGCAGACAATCATACAGCAGAAATTACTTCGCCGATTGATGCATCACAATTGGCAAGTTCGCCAAATACAATCCCACTTTGGTCTTTTGATGAAAATTCTGGAATTTGGAGAGAAGAGGGAAGTGCAACCAAAGTTGGGAATAAATATGTAGGAAATGTGAAGCATTTTTCTTGGTGGAATTGTGATGTGCCACAGAATTATGCTACACTAAATTTAACGGTAACAAATTCTGCAAATCAACCGATAGCTGGTGTAAAAGTTGGTTTATCTGTTGCAAACCAGTCTTATGAAGTTTATGGATATTCAGATAATCTCGGTCACGTTTCTGGATTTGTTCCTCCAAATCAACTTATTATAATGAAAGTTTATAATCAGTGTAATGCTGTAGTTTATACTTCAACCATTGGTCCTTTTACAGGCTCAAGTAATATTTTGACGATTACTGTACCTACAACTACTGTTCAGAATACAGTAATTTCAGGAACGTTAGTAAATTGTGCTGGAACTAATGTTACTAATGGTTTTGTAGAATTATCTTCACCATCAACGCAATACTTTCAGACAAATTTACAATTGGTGAATAATGGGAATTTTAGTTTTAGTACTTTAATATGCGGAACTTCTCAACAATTTACAGTAACTGGATATGATATTACAACATTACAATATTCTGGTGCTATTAATTTTACTGCAAATCCTCCTATTACAAATATTGGAAATATTATGACCTGCAATACTTCAAATGAAAGCATTACTTTTCAACTTGATAACCAACCAGTACAATATTGTATTTCAAATTTTTCTGCAAATTATAGCATTAATATATTAGATATTAAACATAATGGTGTTCCAATATTTGAAGTTTATGGTTCTAATTTCTTTGGAGAAGGTAGTTATACCACAGGTTATCAGATTTTTTTAGAAAATTTCCCTAATGGAATACCAGCAAATGGTATTGGTAATAATTTGACTGTACAAATCAGTTATTTTGGTGCAATTGGAGATTATATAGATTTTACTGTGAATGGTACTTTTGTATCTGGTGGTGTTACACATACAATTTCAGCTACAGGTCACGTTTTAAGAGATAGTTAAAAATAATTTAACAAAATAGAAGAGCAGCAATGTTCCTTTTATTTATTTTCGCTTTGTAAATTAGCTCATTTTTGACTCTTGAGAAAGCAAAAAACCAACTTTATACGGTTGGTTTTTGTGTTAATTTATGGTTGCTATATTTTTTTTGAATTTATGAATAATGTCCATAAACTGAAAGTATAAAGACGGTTTGTTCTTCTACTTTGTAAATTAAGCGATGTTCTTTGTTTATTCTTCGAGACCATCTTCCTACAAGTTCGTATTTTAATGCTTCGGGTTTTCCTGTTCCTGTAAATGGATGTTCATAGAGTTCGTCTATAAACGCAAAAATTTTATTTAAAACTGCTTTGTTTCCAGCTTTTTTGTGTTTAGCAATATCTAAATCCGCTTGTTCAGAAAACTCTAGTTCGTAAAACATTTTTACAATCCTAAATATTGTTTTAAGTCTTCTCTTTTTACTTTATTACTTTTGCCTAGTGCAATTTGTTTTTCACTTTCTAAAATTTTTGCGACAAATTCTGGGTTATAAGGTTTTTCTTTCACTTCAAACTTAAGTTTAAGTGCTTTAGCAAATGCTTTTAGTGCATTTGCTTGTTCCAAAGTATTGGGTTCAAAAATTATAATATCTTGTGTTTGCATTTTTTAATCTTTATTAAAAATAATTCTTTTTCAAAGTTACAAATTTTTTAAAAGAACAAACAAATATAAAGAACAGTTATGTTTCACCGTTTATTCCCGATCAAATCTTGCTAATTTTTTATCAATCCAAATGGTTGCAAAAGGGAAAAATGCAGAAATTAAAGCAAACACAGTATCTTCATCGTCCCATTTGAAAATTTTTCTAGCAGGAATGAGAAATAAAAGATACAACGTGAAAAATAAGCCGTGTAAATTTCCGATGATGATAATGTAAATTGTTGGCAAAAGCTCATCTCGTTCATAGCGAATCCAAACCATCGCAGTGAAAAGAAAAAACCACGATATAGCTTCTGCAATACAAATTTGCTTAAACCATTTGATGATTTGTTCTTGAGAGTATTTTGCGAAAAAGTTGTCTATAAATTCCATTTTTTGATGTGTGAAGTTGTAAAGGCGTTTATTTGTGAAGTTGAAAAGACCTAAAGTAGAATAGTTGTGAATAATTGAACATAAATGTTTTGCAACTTTACATCTTCACAACTATTCAACTTTACTCTTTATAAAAACTACTTCCATCCAAATATTCAAAAACTTCAGGAGGAAGCATCGGTCTTACATTTTTATTTTCTTTTATCATTTCTCGTATCATTGTAGCAGAAAGTTCTAAAATTGGAGCATCAATCAAGTGAATATTTTCGTGTTCTACAGTTGTTTCTGTTTCTGAAAATGCACCATCAGCTTTTCTTGGATAGACGATTATTTGATTATTTTCTATCAAATGTTCAGAGTTTTTCCATTTGTGCAAGCTTTTCAAATTGTCTTCTCCCATTATTAATGCAAAAGAATTTTCGGGGTATTTTTCTTTTAAATATGCCAATGTATCTGTGGTATAACTTGGTTTTGGTAAAGAAAATTCTACGTTTGAAGCACGCATTTTTGGGTAATTTTTCAAGGCAAGATTCACCATATCCAATCTATTGTAATCATTTAACAAAGATTTTTTTTCTTTAAAAGGATTTTGCGGAGAAACCACAAACCAAAGCTGTTCCATATCCGATTTTTCCAGAATGTAATTTGCCAAAATCAAATGTCCGATATGAATAGGATTAAAAGAACCGAAAAACAAACCAATTTTTTTCATTTAAAGAAATAATGATAATTCTTCAAAAATAAGCATAAATTGCATTAATAACAGACTAAAAAAATTAATATTTGAAATTTCAAACGGCTTCTTACTCATCATTTTATTTTGTAAATTTGAAAAGTTGTGAAATCAAGATTTTATTTACATTAATCAATAAAAAGCAGGCGTTTATTTTAAAATTAAAACCAATTCATGAAAAAATTAATAGGACCTTTTAAGCAAATTATAACTTTAGCCAATCTTTCTCTTCGCGGAAAATTAGATGATAGTCAATTAGAAGTTATTGAAAATGGGGGTTTAATTCTAAATGGAAATATCATTGAAAAAACAGGTGATTTTATTGAATTAAAAGAAATTTTAAATAATTCTGGAGAAGAATATATTTTGGAATCGATTGATAATGAGCAAGTTTGTTTGCCAGCTTTTATAGATGCACATACTCATATTTGTTTTGGTGGAAATAGAGCCAATGATTTTGCAATGAGAAATGCGGGTAAATCTTATCTAGAAATTGCCGAAAGTGGAGGTGGAATTTGGAGTTCCGTTTTGCATACAAGAGAAGCTTCGCAAGAAGAATTATTAGAAACACTTTTGCAAAGAATACAATCTTTAATAGAATTAGGAATTACAACCATAGAAATAAAAAGTGGCTACGGTTTGGATGTAGAAAATGAACTAAAAATGTTGAGAGTAATTCAAAAAGCACAAACAAAAACCAACGCAACTTTAATCCCAACTTGCCTTTCCGCACATCTAAAACCAAGAGATTTCGAAGGTGGAAACGCTGAATATCTTCAATTTATCATTAATGAAATTTTACCAAAAGTAAAAGAAGAAAACTTAGCAAAAAGAATAGATATTTTTATAGAAAAATCTGCATTTTTAGAAGAAGAAAGTAGAGAATATTTACAAAAAGCGAAAGATTTAGGTTTTGAAATCACAGTTCATGCAGATCAATTTACAGCTGGAAGTTCAAGAATTGCAGTAGAAATTGGAGCCGTTTCTGCAGATCATTTGGAAGCTTCAACTGATGAAGATATTCTTTACCTCGCAAAATCTGAAACCGTTGCAACAGCTTTACCTGGAGCAAGTTTAGGTTTGGGAGAACCTTTCACGCCTGCAAGAAAAATATTGGATAATAATGGGATTTTAGCAATAGCATCCGATTGGAATCCTGGATCTGCACCTATGGGAAATCTGCTTGTACAAGCAAGTATTCTTGCAACTTTTGAGAAACTTTCAACTGCAGAAGTCCTTTCTGCAATTACATTTCGTGCAGCTCATGCTTTGAGTTTATCAGATCGTGGAACTTTAGAAGCTGGAAAAAAAGCAGATTTTGTAACTTTTAAAACAGATAACTTTCAAAATATTTTGTACAAACAAGGGAGTTTATTACCAGAAAATGTTTTTATTGATGGAGAAATGCAATCATTTTAAACTTTAATCCCTATTTTTCAATAAAATCCAACCCGTTAATTCTATTGGTTTATTTTTATAGGAATCTGTCCATTTTATTATATACCAATAAGAAGCAGTTTGCAGTTTTCTGCTATTGTACGTTCCGTCCCAAATTGGTTTTTGTTTCGTGGCTTTAAATACGGAAGTTCCATATCGATCAAAAATAGCTATAGTTACATTTTTAAAATCAATAATATTTGAGAAATCAATCACATCATTGTATCCGTCATCATTTGGTGTAATGATATTTTGCATGACAAATGAATAATAATTGATACTGGAAAAACAATTTTCTCCTTTTATTCTCACAAAAATATCTAAACCGATATTGTTTTTTATATTCTGAAAAACATTAGAATCTTGCCAAGTTGTTCCATCATCAATAGAATATTCTAAAATTTGATTAGTAGAATTTGCAGCAATAATCACCAATGTAGAATTACTATAAGTTACATTTTGTATTTCTGGTACAGGTTTGAAAGAAATATTTGCTGAAAAAACTTGCGAACAAATTCCGTTATTGATGGTTACGCTGTAATTTCCGGGATTAGTTACAGAAATTGTTTGGCTGGTTTCTCCTGTATTCCAAAGATAGCTGTAGTTTGCACCAATTCCTGCATCTAAAATAACAGGTGTTCCTATGCAAAATTCTCCATCAGATAAAGTAGATGTAATTTTTGGAACAACATTGATGGAAATTGTAGCAGGATTTACTGCTGTACAACCATTTGCACCAATTCCTGTAACCGTATAAGTGGTTGCAATTGTAGGAGAAACTATTTGCGTATTTCCATTTCCTGTAAGTCCTGTCCAAGTATAAGTTTGAGCTCCAGTTGCTGTTAACACTACATTTTCGCCTTTGCAAATGGTGATTTTGGTTGCTGTTAAAGTAATAATTGGCGGATTATTATTGTTGATTACATTTATTGATGCTTGATTGGAACATCCGTTTGCTAAATTACTCGTTATAGTACAAGTGTAATTTCCAGCAGAATTTACAATTGGAGAAAGTGTATTTGCACCAGAAACAATGTTTCCACCTGCACTTGCAGACCAAGAAATTGCAGAACCAGCTTGAAAAATAGAACCAGTCGCATTCAAAGTTACTTGAGTAGTATTACAATTGAGTTGTGCAGGAGTTGCTATATTGATAACGATTGCAGGATCTTTTATTACGGTTACACTTTTTTGATATGTACAACCAGCAGAAGTTGTAACGGTTACAGTTTGTAAACCACCATTAGTTACAGTGTTTGTAGCTCCATTTGTACCATTAGACCAAGAATAAATATTTCCTGTACCATTTGCAGTTGCCGTTAAAATTGTTGAAGAACCTTCACAAAAAGTTAAATTTCCACTAATTTGAAGATTAGGATTTTGTGAATTTGTAATAGCAACAGATGTTGTAGGATTTGCACAAATTCCGTTGGTATTGCTCAAAGTATAAGTTCCAGAATTTGAAACCGAGATAGATTGCGATGTTTGACCAGTTGACCAAAGATTTCCTGTAGAATTATTCGAGGTTAAAGTTACTGTACCATTCGGACAAAGAATTGTAGAGCTAGAAGTAATAATAGACGGTATAGTTTCATTAATGAAAATAAAAGAGCCACTTTGTTTACAATAATTGGCAGGATTATTCGGATTGATAGGATCTTGATAATTAATGCTATAATAATAAGTGTCTGTTGTATTTACGGAAATGGGTGTTGATATTGGGTTTGTTCCTGTTGTAGCATCACTCGCATTTAGGAAATAATGAACTTGAAAATTTTGGTTTCCATTGATTATTCCACTTGATAAAGAGTTAAAATCAAAAATTGTAGAATTAGCACAAATTGAAATTCCGTTTGGATTATTTGGATTAATATTAGGATTTCCAGGTGTGATAAATGGAAATGGAGTGAGAGAAGGATCATTAAATGCAGAAACAAAAGTTGCAGTTCCTCCCCAAATTAGATTAAAAGTATATACCGTACTATCCCAATTGTCCAAATACAAATAATAGGTTTCTCCTGCCAAAACATCCATATATTGACAATAAGGATCTGTATTTCCACCACCAGAAGTGGTATTGGTATTTGTCATATTCATACCTGTAGGAACATAATAACCAGATGCATTACATCTGATTGGAGTTCCCAAGTTTCCACAAGTTATGTTCGGTCCATAAATTGACCAATCGTAATCAATTGGTTGAGTAGGAGTTAAATCAAAAGTAAGCGTTCCACTTGTAGCGATTGTAAATTTATACCAAACAGAGTTATGTTCTCCCGTGGCTAAACAACCTCCCAAATTTTCATTCACATTTCCTATTCCAGATGGAGTATAATTTATTGCAGAATTACCACACAGAGAAATTGCCGATACACAATCTTCTTGTGCTTGAAAAGAAGTAAAATAGAGAAAAATAAATAGAAAAAATAATTTTTTAAACATCAGAATAAATAATTATCTAAATTACAATTAAATTTTTATAATTTTAAATTAAACTTCAATCCTTTATTATATTTTCAATTAATTAACTTCAAAATCTTCAAAAAAATGAACACGCCCTACAAAAGTTTTATTTCTGTCATTGCACTTCGCTTTGACGAAGAAGCAATCTTACCCATCAAACGCTATTCTCCCTCCAAAAGTTTTATTTTTTCTTTTAGCAATTGGTTTTCTTCTGTAAGATTTTGGTTCTCCTGCTTTAAAATAGCAATTAAATCTTGCAAATTTTCTACTAGAGATGGCATTATTTCTACATATTGTATTCCAATATTTGTTGAATTATCATTAAATGTTGGTTTTTGAAATTTAACCGCAGAAGTTTTTCTTTGGTGCTCTTCATATATTTCCTCTACAGAAACTTCTAAAAATTTTGCTAAAACATCCCACTCTCGCTTTGTGATTTTCACTTCGCCAAGTTCTTTTCTATTGTAGTTAGATGTATCTGTAGGTAAAGAGGCGGCAATTTGTTTTTGAGTAATTCCTTTATTTTCTCGTATTGTACGAAGTTTTTCTTTTACCATTGTTATATAATTTTTACAAATGTAGATATTTGCATAAAATTGCATACAAAAACCTGCAATAAAATTGCAAAGAATTTCTTACCTTGGTATTGAACTAAAAACTAATTTAGCAATACAAGTAATGGGAAAAAAGTTGAGAATCACTAATTACAAATATTTTTCAGGTT
>CAXYUO010000076.1:0-11096 GCA_964292185.1 uncultured Frigoriflavimonas sp. | reverse complement strand
TTACTCCCCTTGCTCATCCGGGCGATAAGGTTGTTGCCGGATCGTGGCTGGGAGTTGATTTTCCTAATGCGAAAACGTATACAGTTAAAGCAAAACTCGACTTTTCTACCCATGTAATTGATTCACTTTGGATTATTCGCGCCGACGACACCAGCAAGCAATACATTGCAGCCAACATTCCATTCTTAAGTGCCAGTGCTACCAATGCCGATAAAATGGGATTCCTGATTTTTACAGGCATCAATGGTTGATTTAGCGTTATTTTAATTCAAACCATTCACAGTTTTTGCAACTTCTTCAGAATTTACAGTTCCTTCTACTTGTTTCACCATTTCTCCTTTTTTATTAAAAACGGTGATAATATTAGAATGAGAAAAAATAATAGGTGATATTTTCTTATATTTTACAGTCAAAACATTTGCTAATTCTCGAATAGATTCTATATCGCTGGTTAATAAAGTCCAATGTTTACTATCCAAATTTCTTTCTTCAGCATATTTTTTTAAAACTGGTGGTGTATCATTATCAGGATCGATAGAAATTAAAACCATTGTAGTTTCTTCAGATTTTTTGGGATCTATTTTCTTTGCAATTTTCTGCATATCTGCTACCAAAATAGGACAAGCTGTTTGGCAACTCGTGAAAATCATAACAACTACAAGGTTTTTACCTTTTAAATCTTTCAATTGGAGTTCCTTTCCATCTTGATTTTGCCATTTAGAATCTAACAAAAATATAGATTCTTTCAGCTCAGTATTGATGTTGTTTTCTATTTTCTCTTCATTTTTTTTGCAAGCAAAAATCATTAATAAAGAAAAAAGAAGGATAAGAATATTTTTCATTTTATTGTTATTTTACGTCTTTCGCACATCTAAAACCTAAATTTCCGACAGTATAATTGGCTTTTAAACTGGATCTGAAAGCGTACCTCATAAACGAGGCATAATTTAAAACATCGGTTGTACTTGTTCCTGCTGCGGCACAAAATAATCCTTTGTCATCAAATTCTGTTGTTCGAGAATCGCTGGTTGTCATTATTGAATTAAAATCATCCGTCCATTCCCAAACCAGATCGAACATATTATAAACTCCCCAATAATTGGGTGCAGAAATTTTCACTTTATTTTTCTGCCGATCTTTTTCATTATAAAGATTGATTAAATGAGCAGAATAAGAAGGTTTATCTCTGGCATTTGCAGTTTTTTCATCTGCCATTGCTACATATTCCCATTCGTCTAAAGTGGGCAATCTTTTGCCTGCACTTTTTGCGTAAGCTTTGGCTGCAAACCAAGATACATAAGTTACCGCAGCTTGTGGATTCGCATTTTTGGGTAATGTTTCATCATCTTGCCAATCTTTCAAATAGGTTTCATCTGCAAATACGGCTTTCACATTGCTGCGTTTCCATTTCGGATTTTTCTTTACAAAATCGAGGTACTCTTGGTTCGTAACAGGTCTTTCATCCAATAAAAAATCTTGAACTTTCACCAAAGAACTATCAGTACCATAAAAAGGTTGATATTCTCCAGCTTTTATCAAAACCATTTTCACATCAGTATTGATGGGAGTTTCTTTAGTGTTTTTGGCTGTAGAATTTTTATTTAAATTTTCTTTAGATGTTTTTTCACAAGAAACAATTAAAAAAAATAAACCACCGATGTACAGAAATATTTTAAAAATTTTGAACATAGTGGTTTCTTATTTTGATATTAAAAAATTAATTTTTTATTGAACTTTATTGTAAATCTTAGGATTTTTTTCTCCAGTTACTTTCAATTTTCCAATTGCTCCTTTATTGAATGCACGGAAAATAGAATGATCTACGATTACGTATTCTCCTGGTTGTTCTACTTTAAATTCTACCATTGTAGCTCCACCTGCAGGAATTAGGGTAGTTTGTACATTCTCATTCACTTTGCTACCACCTTCCATATAAACTCTATCGAAGATTTCACCAATAATATGGAATGAAGAAACCAAGTTAGGACCACCATTTCCTACAAAAATTCTTACGGTTTCTCCTACTTTTGCTTGTAGCATTTTTTCGCCCATCAAAGCGTTTTTCTTACCATTGAAAACTACATAAGTTGGATTTTCATCCAAACCTTTTTCTTGATCAAAATCTTGCAAACCTTTTTCGTCGGTTTTTCCTTTGGTGTAAAATTCACCTTGCATGATGTAATATTCTTTGTCAACTTTTGGCAAACCACCTGCAGGTTCAACTAAAATAAGACCATACATTCCGTTTGCAATATGCAAAGGAACTGGTGCTGCTGCACAATGATAAACAAATAATCCTGGATTTAAAGCTTTAAAATTAAAGATTGCTTCCTTTCCTGGAGCCACGTTTGTAGCTTCTGCACCACCACCTGGACCATTCACAGCGTGAAGATCTATATTGTGCGGCATCACACTATCACTTTCGTTTTTCAAGTGTAGTTCTACTTCATCACCAACTCTAATTCTAATAAAAGTTCCAGGAACAGTACTGTTGAAAGTCCAGAATTTGTAAGTTACGCCATCTGCAAGTTCACCTACTTCTTCTGTAGCTTCAAGATGTACAACCACTTTTTTCGCAGCTCTATCTCCTACTGGAGCAGGAACTGTAGGTGGATTTACGATTTTTTGATCTTCAGTTTCGCCACTTACTTTGATTTCCATGGCGTTTTCGGTTTTTCCCGAAGAGTTTTCTGTTGGGTTTTGCTTGCAAGATTGTAATGACAAAAGCACAACCGTAAAGCTCGTTAAGATTAGTTTCATTTTAAATATAATTTATAGTTAATTAATAAGACAAAAATATCCGAATTAAATTTAATAAAAATATTTTTTAATATGAAATTTGTCAGATTTATAAAAAATCTACAAATTGGTTAATAAAAAGTCGGTTAATTAGGAATTAAAATTATCTTTCTGATAAAATAAATACATTCTCTTTTACAGATATTCTGTTAAAAAATTTAGAATAAAGCATCATTTATATAGAATAATTCGGTGCTTCTTGCGTTATAATAACATCATGTGGATGAGATTCTTTCAATCCAGAACCTGTAATCATCACCATTTTTGATTCTTTTTGAAGCGTTTCTATATCTGGAGCTCCGCAATATCCCATTCCTGCGCGTAATCCACCAGTTAATTGAAAAATAACATCTTCCAATCTTCCTTTATGTGGTACTCTTCCTTCAATTCCTTCTGGTACAAATTTTTTGGCTTCTGTTTGAAAATACCTTTCTTTTCCCCCACGTTTCATTGCAGAAAGACTTCCCATTCCTTGATAAGCTTTAAATTTTCTACCTTGATACAAAATTTCTTCTCCTGGAGCTTCATCTGTTCCTGCCAAAAGTGAACCGAGCATTACAGCTCCTGCTCCACTTGCAATTGCTTTCACGATATCACCAGAAAGTTTGATTCCACCATCAGCAATTACGGTTACATTTTTGCTTTTAGCATATTCGTACACATTATAAATTGCTGATAATTGCGGAACACCAACTCCTGCTACAACTCTGGTTGTACAAATAGAACCTGGTCCTACTCCAACTTTCAAAACATTTGCACCAGCTTCTATCAAGTCTTTTGCAGCTTCTGCGGTTACAATATTTCCACCAACAATATCTAAATCTGGAAATTTTGCACGAATTTCTTTTATTTTATCTAAAACACCTTTGGAATGTCCGTGTGCAGAATCTATTGCGATAATATCTACACCAGCTTCTACAACTGCAGAAATTCTTTCCATCGTATCTTCTCCAACTCCAACTCCTGCTCCAACTATCAATCTTCCATCTTCGTCTTTGTTCGCATTTGGATATTCTAGCTGATTATCAATATCTTTTATGGTAATTAAACCTACTAATTTGAAATTTTCATCTACAATCGGTAGTTTTTCAATTCTATTTTCTAATAAAATTTGCTTGGCTGTTTCTAATGTGGTGAATTTATCCGAAGTAACTAAATCTTTAGTAGACATTAATTCTTCTACCTTTATATCTAAATTTTCTTGGTATTTCACATCTCTATTGGTGATGATTCCTATCAAATAATTTTCTTCATCAACAACAGGAAGTCCAGAAATTTTATAATTTGCCATCAAAGCTTTTGCTTCTCCCAAAGTATGGTCTTTAGAAAGCGTAACAGGATCCGCAATCATTCCATTTTCCGAGCGTTTTACCTTGTTCACTTGTGCAGCTTGTTCTGCGATGGTCATATTTTTATGAATAAAACCAATTCCGCCAACTCTTGCCAAAGCGATTGAAAGATCTGCTTCAGTTACCGTATCCATTGCTGCAGAAACGATGGGAACATTTAACGTTATTTTATCTGTAAGTCTTGATTTTAATGAAACCTGATTAGGCAAAATCTCTGAATAGGAAGGGATTAGAAGAACATCATCAAAGGTGATGGCTTGTTCTACAATTTTATCTTGAATAGACATAAGGCACTTTCTTTGCGAAATTAAGGTTTTTTAATTAGAATTGGAAATAATATTGAAAAAATCACAATTAGTTGGTTTAAATTAACCACAAAGTGACAAAGTTGATTGGATAAAGTATAGTCTAAAAAGTTCATAAAGAATGAAAAATTGCAATAATCCTCTATAGACTTACAACATCATTCCTAAAAGAATTTCTTTGTGACTTTGTGGTTGAAATCCATTACAATTAATAATTCCCATAAACAAATTCCAAAATTCTTCTATCTTCCTCGGTAAATGAAGCTTTCCTTCTAGACATCGCCATTTCTGCAACTTCATATGCTTTTTCTAAACGGAATTTTTCATCGCCTTTCATTCCTCCCCAAGTAAAATTCTCTACCAAGTTTGGTGGAAATCCACTTTTGAAAATATTAGCTGCCAAACCAACTACTGTTCCTGTGTTTAATTGTGTATTGATGGCAGTTTTGGAATGATCTCCCATAATTACACCTGCAAATTGAAGCCCTGTTTTTCGGTAAGATTTTGCTTTGTAATTCCAAAGTTTCACTTCTGCATAATTGTTTTTAAGATTGGAAGAATTCGTATCTGCTCCAAGATTACACCATTCTCCGATCACAGAATTTCCTAAGAAACCATCATGACCTTTATTAGAAAAACCGAAAACGACGATGTTATTTACTTCTCCACCAATTTTGCAATGCGGACCGATGCTTGTTGCTCCATAAATTTTTGCACCCAAATTAAATTTTGAATGATCTCCCAAAGAAATTGGTCCGCGAAGATTGCAACCTTCCATCACTTCTGCATCTTTCCCGATGTATATTTTTCCAGTTTTACAATTTAATGTAGAAAATTCTATACTTGCACCTTCTTCTATGAATAAATCTTCTAAATTTCCCAAAAAACCATTGGTTTCAGATAATTTTTGTGAAGTTTTACCTTTTGATAATAATTCAAAATCGAAATTAATGGCAAGTTCATTATAAGTAAAAAGATCGGTTGGTTTCGTGATGAATTGCAACTCTTCTTCTACATCCGTCATCTTTGAAATATTATTTAAACTGAAATTTTCCATTTGCAGTTTTGCAGCAATTACTTCATCATTTTTAATTAAAGCTTCACCGATTTTCAGATTTTTTATCTCATCTACAATATTTGAAGTTGGGATAAAATTGGGAACTAAAAATAATACTTCTCCAGATTTCGGTGCTGGAAATTTTTCTTGCAAATAATCTTCTGTTAGATATGCATAATTTTCAATTTCTAAAAGTTTTTGCCAACGTTCAGCAAAAGTTAAAATCCCAAATCGCATTTCTGCAACTGGTTTTGTGAAGGTAAGCGGAAGAAATTCTTCCCAATATTGAGCGTCTGAAAAAACGATTTTCATAGTTAATAAGTTTTTGGTCGGAAGTCCGAAGTCCGAAGAGTTTCAGAAATTATTGAAATAAGTTTTAGTACCGAAATTGAAGATTTAAATTTAACAAATTTAAACAAAAAAACCTCTCAAATAAATGAAAGGTTTGTTATTTTTTACCCGAGTAAAAGATTATTTAGTGAATTTTTTGTATTTATTCATAAATTTATCAACTCTACCTGCTGTATCTACCAATTTTTGTTTCCCTGTGTAGAATGGGTGAGAACTAGAAGAGATCTCCATTTTGATTAATGGGTATTCTTTTCCTTCAAATTCTATGGTATCTCTTGTGTCTGCAGTAGATTTACATACAAACATTTCGTCGTTACTCATATCTTTGAAGACTACTTCTCTATAATTTTCTGGGTGAATTCCTTGTTTCATTTGTAAATTTTTATTTTTTATTTGTCAAATGTTATCGCTTTTAATACAATTGTATTTGATTTTAAATCAATTGCAGCGATTTCACATCTGTTCAGTTTAATTAAATTTTGCTTTAGAAATAGTAATGGCTATTCCTCTGGTAAATTTTAGAGTGCAAAAATAAGAATATTATTTGAATCCACAATAATTTTTTATATTTTTTACATTAAATTTGCTATACTATTTTTATTAACTTTACGTTTTCAATTATAAAAAATACAATGAAATACAAAATATTACTTGCAATTTCCTTCTGGCTTTTGCTTTTTGCTGTCTCTTGCAATAGAGACGACATTACTTTTGAATCTCCTACTCAAGAACTTCGTTTTTCTGTAGACACTGTATTTTGCGACACTGTTTACCATCAAGTTCGATCAGAAACTTATGCCGTGAAAGTGTATAATGATGAAGATAAAGACATTTTTATCCCAAAAATCTCTCTGAAAAGTGGCTCAGGTTCTTTATATAAAATAAATGTAGATGGAAAATCTGGTTTTGAATTTACCAATGTTGCTCTTAGAAAAAAAGACAGCATGTATATTTTTGTAGAAATTGCACCAACTGCAAGCGTTCCAGAAACTGTGGCAGAAGATCAAATTTTATTTAACGTTCCGACAGGAGAACAGCATGTTACGTTATTTTCTGTGGTTCAAGATGCAGAATTTTTCGTGCAAACACCCACAAATCCTAATATTTTAAGTGGAAACATCAATTGGAATAATACGAAAGCAAAACTTATTTATGGAGACCTTACTTTATCAGCTGGAAGCACGCTGAATATACAAGAAGGAACGAAAGTTTATTTCTTTAAAAACTCTGGAATGAAAATTTCCACAGGTGCAACACTCAACATTAATGGAGATTTGGGAAAAGAAGTAGTAATTCGTGGAGATAGAAATGATCCGAAATACGATACACTTCCTAAAAACTGGAACTCTATTGATTTTGCAATCGGCTCAAATTTAAACATGAATTATGCTCGACTTTTCGGTGGAACTACCGGTTTGAAAATGAAACAAACTACGGCTAATATTAGCAATTCTATTATTCATACTTTTCAAGAATCTGGGATTTATGCTGTAAATTCTAGCATTACTGCGAAAAATGTAGTGATGAACAATTGCGGAAATGCAGATGTATCTATTTTAAAAGGTGGAAATTATAATTTTACGCATTGTACATTAGCCAATTATTGGGATGGAACAAGTAGCGCTTTATCTTTATCTGCAAGTAATAAATACGTGAACGAAACGGGGCAAACTGAAAATGGAGCTTTAAATTTGAATATTAAAAACTCTATTTTATATACTAATAAATCGAATGCTGTAGAATTTACACCAACTGCAGGACAAACTTTTGCCTACATTATTCAAAATTCTTTATTGAAATACGCACAAACCAATGCAGGATTCGTTTTCGCTGGAAATCCTTTGATTACAGCTTCTATCATTAATGAAGATCCTATTTTCACGGAATTTAATATAGCCGCAATGAATTTAAAACTACAACTAGATTCTCCTGCAAAAAACAAGGGAAATTCTACAGTTGCAGCTACAGTTCCTTTAGATATTTTGAAATTGAGCAGGACTTCTAGTCCAACTTTGGGAGCGTATCAATAGTAAAGTTGTTGAGTTGTGAAGTTGTTGAGTTGTTGAGTTGAAATTTAACGCAAAAAGAAAATTTCACCTTTTATTAGCTTTTGATTAACTAAAAAAATAATGCTTTTGTCACTTTTGTGGTAAAAAATTTAAAATAAAACGGTGAAAGTCTATCATCTAAACATCTTTTAAAAATGGAAATTAAAACGCTTCAAAAACAAGTAGATGATTGGATAAAAACGGTTGGAGTTCGCTATTTCAACGAATTGACGAATATGGCAATGCTTACAGAAGAAACTGGCGAAGTAGCGAGAA
This sequence comes from uncultured Frigoriflavimonas sp., assembly GCA_964292185.1. Classification (GTDB taxonomy): domain Bacteria; phylum Bacteroidota; class Bacteroidia; order Flavobacteriales; family Weeksellaceae; genus Frigoriflavimonas. The sequence goes on along the minus strand of CAXYUO010000076.1, from coordinate 2,911 downwards.
TAATTGCAAGAAGATATGGCGAACAAAGCGAAAAAGAATCTGACAAATCCAAAGATCTCGGCGAAGAATTAGCAGATGTTCTCTTCGTAACTTTATGTTTGGCAAACCAAACTGGCGTCAATTTGCAAGAAGCTTTTGATAATAAAATGAAAGTGAAAACCGAAAGAGATAAAGATAGACATCAAAATAACGAGAAATTGAAATAAATAAATCTGTAACACAAATAAAAATGCTTTTTAAAACCAAAAAAGATATAAAAGTCTAAGGAACTTCAATTCATTTTAAGCTCATCCTTTTGTTACTTCTGTGGTTAAAAATTTTTAGTAGAAAATTTAACAATGCACCTAAAAAAATCCAATTTAATTCCAAACCAAACGATCACGATCAGCGGTTCGAAAAGCATCTCGAATCGTTTGTTGATATTGGAAAAATTATTTGATAACATTCGGATTTCTAATCTTTCTAATGCAGAAGATTCTATTTTGTTGCAAAAAGCTTTGCAGGAAAACGAGGAAATTGTAGATATTCATCACGCAGGAACCGCAATGCGTTTTCTTACCTCCTACTTTTCGATTTCGGAAGGCAAAACCACCATTCTCACAGGTTCTGATCGTATGAAAAACCGACCGATAAAAGAATTGGTAGATGCTTTAAAAGATTTGGGAGCAGAAATAGAATACCTTGAAAAAGACGGTTTTCCACCTTTAAAAATTGTAGGAAAGAAACTTTTGAAATCTAAAGTAACTATTTCCGCGAAAATTTCCAGCCAATTCATCACTTCATTAATGTTGATTGGAGCAAAATTAGAGAACGGTTTAGAATTAAATTTAGACGGAAAAATAACGTCTTTACCCTATTTAGAAATGACTTCAAAAATTTTGAGAGACATAGGAATTGATGTAATTTGGGAAGAAAACACCATTACAATTTCCAGAAAAAAGGAAGAAACCAACAATAGATTAGTGCATTATCAAGTAGAAAGCGATTGGCGTTCTGCATCTTATTATTATTCGCTTTGTGGAATTGGAAAAGAGACGACTACACGAAAAAGTTTTAAAAACTACAGTATTCAAGGAGATTCTCGATTGAAAGAGATTTTTTATGAAAATTTTGGAATTAATACGATTACAGATTCTGGAGCTAATGAAATTTCATTATTATTTTCAAATCCGCTTTTTGAATATCCAGAAAAAATAGAATTAGATTTGAATGATTGTCCAGATATTGCACAAACGCTTTGCGTAACGGCTTCTGTTTTGAAAATGCCTTTTCATTTTACGGGTTTAGAAACTTTAAAAATAAAAGAAACAGACCGACTTTTAGCTTTAAAAAATGAATTAATAAAGATTGGTTGCATCTGCGAAATTACAGAAAACTCCATTTTTTCTGTAGAATTTTGCGAAGCTCAAGAAAACATTTCGATCGCAACATATAACGATCATAGAATGGCGATGAGTTTTGCGCCTTTTTGTTTGATAAATGAATTAAACATTGAAAATGAAGCCGTTGTAGAAAAATCTTATCCTGCTTTTTGGGAAGATTTGAAAACTATTGTTGCTGAAAAGTTTTAAAAATGAAAATTTCATCTAATACATTTTCTAAAGCCAATACTATTACGAAAAACTATATTACAATTGTTTTGTTTTGTTGTATTGCAATGAATATTGTTGAAATTATTAGATATTTTGAATTTATAAATTTTCAATTGAGCATTTTTATATTCGCACATATCTGTTTATTAATTTTATGTATTAAATTTGAAAATTATCTAACAACGTTGATTTTATTTTTTATAAATCTTTCATATTCTTTACTATTTTTTAATTCTAACTTAAGTTCATCCTCAAATATATATATAGAAGATTATACTTCAGTTTTATTTAGTTTTGCAAATTACTTTGAGCAACCATTTAGAATAATATTTTATAAAATTTTCACTCTATTAGGTTTTATAAATAATTTGTTAATTTGGGTAATAATTATCCCTTTTAGAATCCATAAATTCTTTTTTAATAAAAATGCAACAACATAAAACAATCATAATTACAGGAAGTTCCGCAGGAATTGGTTTTGCTTTGGCAGAATTTTTTGGCAAACAAGGTCATCAAGTTTTTGGCTTGAGTAGATCTATTTCTAAAAGCGAATTTTTCACTTCAATTTCTACAGATATTACCAATAAAGATTCTATAGATGCTGCGATTTCAGAAATTTTAAAGCAAAATTCTAAGATAGATTTGCTCATCAACAATGCAGGAATGGGAATGGTTGGTCCTGTAGAAAACACCAATCAAGAACAAATTTTAAAATTATTCAACCTTAATCTTGCAGGTTCTGTAATGATGATGTCTGCAGTTTTGCCAACAATGCGAACACAAAAAAATGGAAGAATCATCAATATTTCCAGTATTGGATCGGAAATGGGATTGCCTTTTCGCGGATTTTATTCGGCTTCGAAATCTGCTTTGGATAAAGTAACAGAAGCAATTCGCTACGAAGTTTCTCCGTGGAATATAGAGGTTTGCAGTTTGCATTTGGGAGATATAAAAACAAATATTGCCGAAAGTAGATTGCAAACAGAAGTTTCTGCACCGTACAAATCTACCTTTGAAAAAGTATATTCTTTGATGAACGAACACGTGAAATCTGGAAGCGAACCTTTAGAAGTTGCGGAATATATTGAAAAATTATTGGCGAAGAAAAAGTGGAAAGCTCATTATTATTTCGGGAAGTTTGGGCAGAAAATTGGTGTGCCTTTAAAATGGATTTTATCTCAAAATTTCTACGAAAAACTGATGAAAAAGTATAATAAAATAGTTTAATACATGACAAAAGTTTATAACAAATTGTAAATCAGGATTTTAAAACCACAAAAGGCACAAAAGTAATTATTATGTTTTTTAAGTCTGTAATT
>CAXYUO010000075.1:0-11259 GCA_964292185.1 uncultured Frigoriflavimonas sp. | reverse complement strand
TATCGGAACCAATAAATTGCCGCAAATTATCATTGCAATGAGAGAAGGCATTTTAAAAGCTGGTGGAGAAATTCATTTTGATAGCAAATTGACCGATTTTAAAATAGAAAATAATGCAATTTCTGGGATTCAAATTAATAATGAAAATTGGATTTCTGCTGAAAATGTGATTTTAGCAACTGGACATTCTGCAAGAGATATATTTTATTTATTGCACAAAAATAATGTAAAAATTGAAGCAAAACCTTTCGCAATTGGTGTTCGTGTAGAGCATCCGCAAGAATATATCAACAAAATTCAATACCAAAAAGATGGCGAAAATCCGTATTTGCCACCTGCTTCTTATTCTTTGGTGGAGCAAGTTGATGGATTGGGAGTTTATTCTTTTTGCATGTGTCCTGGTGGAATTATCGCTCCATGTGCAACTGCTCAAGAAGAGGTGGTAACCAATGGATGGAGTCCAAGCAAACGCAATAATCCTTTTGCAAATTCTGGAATTGTAGTAAGTGTGGAGCCAAAAGATTTACCAAATTATTCTGCAAATAATCCATTCGTTTGTTTAGATTTTCAGGCAAAAGTAGAAAGAGATTGTTGGGAAGCAGCGGGAAGTACACAGAAAGTTCCTGCGCAAAGAATGATCGACTTTGTGGAAGGAAAAATTTCTAAAAATTTCCCGAAAACATCTTATTTACCTGGAATTTCTTCGATAAATTTAGCAGATGTTTTACCGAATTTATTAAGCAAAAGATTGCAAAAAGCATTTGTGGAATTTGGAAAGAAAATGCCGGGATTTTATACGAATGAAGCCGTTTTACACGCACCAGAAAGCAGAACGTCTTCACCAATTAGCATTCCAAGAAATTCTGAAACCTTGGAGCACGTAGAAATTTCTGGCTTATATCCGTGTGGAGAAGGTGCAGGTTATGCTGGTGGAATTATTTCTGCAGCAATTGACGGCATTAATTGTGTGGATGCAATTTTTTTAAAGTTAAATGTCGGAAGTCAGAAGTCGGAAATCTAAAGTCCGAAAATTTATTTAAATTAACCATCTCAAACTATTTAAAACCAAATTAAACAATTTTACACAACATCAAACCAAATTAATTAATGAACCACCGTTCCGATTCAGAAATAGTTTTATTCTATAACACTGAAAATTTTTTTCCGCCCGATAAACCTCAAAATCATAAAACAGATCCTACAAATTCTGGTTTACAAGGTTGGGATGAGCGGAAATATATTCATAAATTAAATAGAATTGCACGCGTTTTTCAATTGGTAGAGGAAGAAGAAGGTGTTTTACCAATGATAATCGGACTTGCAGAAATTCAAAGTGATAAAGTGTTACAAGATTTGGTGAATCTTCCACCGTTTTTCAATAAATACAAATTCGTTCATTACGAATCTTTGGACGAACGTGGAGTAGATGTTGCGCTGCTTTACAATCCCGAAAAAATTGAAGTTTTACATTCAGAACCTATCAGTTATTTGTTTGAAATGGAAGATGGCAGTGATAAATATATAGATACAACCAGAGATATTCTCTATTGCAAAGTGAAATATTTAGAAGAAATCATCAATGTTTTTGTGTGTCATTTCCCTTCAAAAAGAGAGAATGACATCAATAAACCGAAGAGAGACTATATAATTAATGATTTAAAAAAGAAAATTTCGTCAATTTCTAAAGATGAATTTATATTAGTAATTGGCGATTTTAATGAAAACCCAGACGATCAGAGTTTGTTAAATCTCATTTCTAAAGAAATAGATCAAAAAAATGAAATAACGAACGTTTTCCTACCCTTATTTCAAAATAAAGAATATTCTACTTATCATATAAAAGAAGGTTTGCTATTTGATCAAATTCTAATTTCAGATTCTTTCTTCAAAAAAGATTCACCGTTAAAATTCTCAAAAGCCAAGATTTTCAATCCACCAGAAATGTGCGATACGGAAAATAGTACAATCAAAAAACCTTACAGAACATATGCGGGTAGAAGATATTTAGGCGGCTATAGCGATCATTTCCCTGTTTTTATTTCTTTAGAAAAATAAATTATTTTTGAATTTCATTAATTCCGAATTGATTAATTTTGCAAAACAGTTTTTAAAAATAATTCTCAAATTATTTATTTATGTCTAAAAAATCAGAAACCATTATAAAATCAGAAACCCACGAAAGAAACGAAGGTTTGCCTTTCAATTCACAATATTTCGATGAAATTTTGGTCAATAGAAGTGCTGTAGAAAGACGTGTGAAAACACTTGGAGGAAGAAGAAGTGTGAAAAAAGAATATCAAGCAGCATGGCTTTTGAAGGCAATTTCTATGATAGATCTCACCACTTTGGCAGGAGATGATACCCAAGGAAATGTGCAAAGATTGTGCATGAAAGCCAGAAATCCTGTGCGAAAAGATCTATTGGCACAATTAGGTGTTTCAGATTTAAATCTTACAACTGGCGCAGTTTGCGTCTATCACAGCTTAATTCCTTTTGCAAAAGAAGCATTGAAAGGAACAAATATTCCCATTGCAGCAGTTTCTACAGGATTTCCGGCAGGAAAAAATTCATTAGAAGAAAAAATCGCAGAAATTAAAAAATCTGTTGCTGCAGGAGCTTTAGAAATAGATATTGTAATAAGCAGAGCTTTGGTTTTAGAAAATAAATGGGAAGAACTCTACAACGAAATTAAATTGTGTAGAGAAGCTTGCGGAGATGCACACATGAAAACTATACTTGCGACAGGCGAAATCCCGACCTACACAAAAGTTGCAAAAGCAAGTTGGGTTGCAATGATGGCAGGATCTGATTTCATCAAAACTTCCACCGGAAAAGAATCCGTGAACGCTACATTAGAAGTAAGTTTGGTAATGATGCGTTGCATACGAGATTATTACGAACTCACAGGAATAAAAATCGGCTACAAACCAGCTGGAGGAATACAAAAAGCAAAACAAGCCGTAGAATTTCTCATATTATTAAAAGAAGAATTGGGTAACGATTGGCTCACACCAGATTTATTCCGTTTCGGCGCAAGTTCACTTTTGGGAGATATAGAAAGACAGTTAGAGCATTACGTTACAGGAAGTTACAGTGCGAGTTTTAGACATCCAATGGCGTAAAAATGAAATAGCATATATGTCAACTACATTAAAACAAAATATCAAAAATAAATTCGGACAATACTTTACTCCAAAAGTAGTGGCTAATTTTATGATTGAAATGGCAGAAATTTCCAATAATTCCTCAATTTTAGAGCCTTCTTGTGGTGAAGGTGTATTTTTGGATTTATTACAACAAAAGGGATATAATAATTTAACTGCATTTGAAATAGACCAAGAATTGGCGCAAGAATTTGACTGCGTAAATTATAAAAGTTTTATTTCTGCAGAATTTAATAAAAAGTATGATTTAATAATAGGAAACCCGCCTTATATTCGATGGAAAAACCTTGAAGACGAACTGAAAACAGAACTTTCTACCAATCCAATTTGGAACAAATACTTCAACTCACTTTGTGATTATCTTTATATATTTATTCTGAAATCCATAGAATTATTAAATGAAAATGGACAACTTATTTTTATTTGTCCAGAGTATTGGATGAATACCACACATTCAATTTCTTTGAGGAATTACATGGTTCAAAATGGATATTTTGATGAAATTTATCATTTCAACGAAACCCCTATTTTTGAAAAAGTAACTGTTTCAATCGTTATTTTTAAGTTTGTAAAAAGTAAAAACAAAATATCAAAAATAAAAGTTACTAAATTTTATGCTAATCAAAAATTGACTTCTGAAACACTCTCAAATCTCAAAAACCAATTTCCAATTAAAGATGCGGAATATTTATCTGTCTCACAGTTCAAAATAAATGAAAGATGGCTTTTGCAATCTGATGAAGTACGAGAAGAATTACAAATTTTAGAAACTAATTGTAGAAAGAAAAATCAAAATTCAATTCTTAATTTGTTTGAAAATGATAAACAAGAATTCCACACTATTGGTGAGTTTTGCGATATTGGAAATGGATTAGTAAGCGGTTTAGATAAGGCATTTCAGGTAAACGGAAATGTTTTAAATGACAATGAAAATAAAGCTACAATTAATGTAGTAAAAGCAAAAGATTTAAAACCATTTACTATCGGAAATATTACAAGATATATTTATGTTAATGAAGGTTTGGAAGAGAGTAGTTTTCAAAAAAATTACCCAAATTTTCATAATCATTTCCAAAAATACAAGTCAGATTTAGAAAATAGATATCAATACAATCGAAAAATAAATTATTGGGAATGGGTGTTTTTACGAAATTTCAATTTATTTAAAAAGGAAGAAAAAAGAATTTTTGTTCCTTGTAAAGAACGGATATCAAATAAAGATTATTTTCGTTTTGCATTGGTTGATCAAGGAGTTTTTCCAACACAAGATGTTACAGCAATTTTTAAAAAACCTACAACTCAGGAAAGTATCGAATATTTTTTGGCTTATTTAAACAATCCTTTTATTTTTGATTGGTTAAAATGTAATGGAATTGTAAAAGGAAATATTGTAGAATTTTCGGAAAAACCAATTTCAAGTATACCTTTTAGAACAATAGATTGGTCAAACAGTGAAGAAGTTGAATTGCATGATTTGATTACGGAACTAACAAAAAATTACATCAATAATCAAGAAAAATCTGTACTTGTATTAATTAATAAATCTCTTAATAAATTATTCAACATTATAAAATGAATATAAATTACACAGAATTAATCAAAAAAATTAAAGGAACTTCTGTTCCAAAACCACTTTCTGGTACCTTATCTGGTCATGCTGCAGGAGAACCTTTTGATAAGCATGTTTATGCTGAAATAAAAAAGAAATTTCCAAATAATACTTTTAGACAATATGAATATTTAAATGATTTGTACAGTAATAACCCAGAAATAATTGGATTCAAAGCAAGACAAGACCTTTATAATTCCCCAAGTGTTTTGTTCTTGTTAAGTAGGGGAAAAGAGGCTACGTCTAAATGGTCGATAGAAAATCCATTTGATGAGAAACAAAATGACACTGCTGATATTCTTGTTGTTAAAGATGGTTTTTATGAAGTTATTGATATCAAAACTCGAAATATTTCCAAATCTGCGCAAGCTCCAAACATTATTTCTGCACTCAAATTAGCACAACTCTGTGCGATAATGATTGATAATAAAGAATATAGTGATTTATCAATAAATTATTTTGAAATAGATTGGCTTTTAGAAGAAGATAAATTGGTGTGTAAAGATGCACACTTTGTTAATATATTTAAATCTACTCCAGAAAACTTATATATCAATTGGGCAGCAGCTATGCAAATTCAGTTTCATGTATGTGATTTGGAGCAAGACTTTAAAGGGACAATTGAAAAATGGGCAAAAACATATTTGAAGCATTTTGTTGCGCAGGTTTATAAACGATCTGAATATATGATTGAAAAATATGCAAAACCGTTTGAAAAGTATATAAAATGAAAATTATGAACATCAAAGAAATATACAACACAATGGAATACGGAACCGCTCCAGAAAGTGCAAGTGCAGCTATAGAATATTTGGAAAATCATCAGCGAAAATTCAATCTTTTCATTGATGGAAAATGGCAAAAACCAATTTCTGCAAAATTTGAAAAAACCTATAATCCTGCCAATCAAGAATTTCTTGCAGAAATTGCTGAAGCAGGTGAAGCAGATGTAGATTTAGCCGTGAAAGCTGCCAATAAAGCACTCCCAGAATGGGTGAAAATTGGAGGTTTTGAACGTGCAAAATATTTGTACGCAATTGCACGTCAATTGCAAAAACATTCCAGATTGTTTGCGGTTTTAGAAACTTTAGACAACGGAAAACCTATCCGCGAAACCCGTGATATCGATATTCCGATTGCAATTCGTCATTTTTATCATCATGCAGGTTGGGCAAGATTGATGGATACAGAAATGAAAGATTATCAAGAAGTTGGCGTAATTGGACAAATAATTCCATGGAATTTTCCATTGATGATGCTCGCTTGGAAAATAGCACCAGCTTTAGCAATGGGAAATACCGTAATTTTAAAACCAGCAGAATTAACCTCACTTTCCGCATTATTATTTGCAAAAATTTGCGAAAAAGTTGGACTTCCAAAAGGTGTTGTCAATATTGTAACAGGAAGTGGAACTGTTGCAGGTTCTGCTTTGGTGAATCATGCTGATGTTCACAAAGTTGCGTTCACAGGTTCTACCAATGTTGGGAAAATTTTGAGAAGAGAAACTGCTGGTTCTGGAAAGAAAATTTCATTAGAGTTAGGTGGTAAATCTCCCTTCATCGTTTTTGAAGATGCGGATCTTGATGCAGCTGTAGAAGGTGTTGTAGATGCAATTTGGTTCAACCAAGGTGAAGTTTGTTGTGCAGGTTCCAGATTGTTGGTTCAAGAATCTGTTGCCGAGAAATTTTATGCAAAATTGAAAACGAGAATGGCAAAATTGCGTCTCGGAAATCCTATGGATAAATCGATTGATATGGGAGCGATTGTTTCTAAAAATCAAATAGAATCCATTAAAAATTTAGTAAAAATAGGTGTAGAAGAAGGTTGCGAATTGTTTCAATATGAAAACAATTTGCCAGAAAATGGCTATTTTTATCCACCGACTTTATTTACGAATGTTTCTACAACTTCCACGATTGCACAAGAAGAAATTTTCGGACCTGTTTTAGTTGCGATGACTTTTCGTTCTCATAATGAAGCAGTTGCATTGGCAAATAATACTAAATATGGTTTGGCTGCAAGTATTTGGACAGAAAATATCAACATTGCTTTAGATATTGCACCAAAAATAAAAGCGGGAAGTATTTGGATCAATTGCACCAATCAATTTGATGCAAGTTCTGGATTTGGAGGTTATAGAGAATCTGGTTTCGGAAGAGAAGGCGGAAAAGAAGGTTTATACGAATATGTGAAACCAAAATTGAATAAAGAATTTGCAGATCAACCGTTTTTAGAACCGAGAATCAAGAACCAAGAGACAAGAACCAAGAACCAAGAATCAAGAATCGAAGGTATTGATAAAACCGCAAAAATGTACATCAACGGAAAACAAGCAAGACCAGATGGTGGATATAGTTTGGATGTGATGGATTTCTATGGAAATAAAATCGGTGAAGTTGGCGAAGGAAACCGAAAAGATTTGAGAAATGCTGTAGAAGCTGCAAGAAACGAAAAATCTTGGAGTGGAATGACGGGACATTCTCGTGCGCAAGTTTTGTATTATTTAGCAGAAAATCTATCTTATCGTGCTGAAGAATTTGCAAAAAGAATCGCTTCACAAACCAATCAAAGTTTGAAATCTGCAGAAGATGAGGTAGAAAAATCTATAGAAAGAATTTATTATTACGCTGCAATGGCAGATAAATACGATGGAAAAGCACATTCCACAGTTCAAAGAATGACGACTTTAGCAATGCCAGAAGCAATTGGTGTGATGGCAATTATTTGTCCAGACGAAAATCCGTTGTTAGGTTTTATTTCCGCAATAATTCCTGCTATTTCTATGGGAAATACCGTTGTAGTTGTGCCTTCGGAGAAATCTCCACTTTCTGCTACAGACTTTTATCAAATTTTAGAAACTTCAGATGTTCCTTCTGGAACTGTGAATATTGTTACAGGAAATCATGTAGAATTAAGTACAGAATTAGCAAAACATTATGATGTAGATGGCATTTGGAATTTCGGAAAAGGAGATTGCAAAACCATAGAAACTCTTGCCGCAGATTCTATGAAAAGATCTTGGTGCATGTACGGAAAATACAGAAACTGGATGCTTGCAGAACAAGGAGAAGACGAAGAATTTTTGAGACACGCTACAGAAATTAAGAATATTTGGATTCCTTATGGAGCTTAGAAAATTAAACAAATTACAATTAATTCAATAAAAATAGCGAGATTCTCTAAAAATCTCGCTATTTCTCTCATGAATGAATTTTAAAAATCACCTCATCTTAAATATTATTTATTGCTCGAATTATAAATAGTGAAAAATGGTAAATCTATTAAAATACTGAAATTCAACCTATTTACACTTAGATTTTTTTCTGATATGGTAGATATTCCATCTTGAAAATCTATATTTCGTAAATTAGAAATCCTATTGTAATGAAAACCTGTAGTGATGGGTAAATTTTTAAAATTGTAATATAATCCTAAACCAGGCGACAGAAAATGCTCAAATTTCAACCCATTATAATTGGTTGTGTCGTTTCCTAATCTTTGGTTTACCAATGCTCCCAAATCTAAAACACTTACAAACATGGTGAGGTTTCCATTCGCAAAAGTAGAAGAAATGCCAATTGGTGCAGCCAATCCTACATTGCCTTTTGTTTGTTTTTGGTCGTTTCCAAATGCTGTTTCCAAGCCTGCAGTTGCTCCCACATATCCATTTAATGAAATATTGAAAGTACTGTTCCTTTTTATAGAAGAACTTCCAATCGGCAATGCATAAGATTGCATTATAGCTTCCATATCTGTTGCATTATCGATAACTGCTATTTGTGAAAGTAAAAATAAAGTACGATAACTAGCGGTTATTTCATTTATTTCATCTTTAAATTGAATTATCAATAGTGGAATTATTTTCTCGTATTTTTTATTAATAAAAATCTCTACTATACTGATGTATTTTTTTGGAAGTTCTAATTGTTTTTCTATAAAATTATTATATTTAAAAAGATTGTTTGTTGAAATTGATTTTAGAAAAACACTATAAACATCTGTAATATTTTTTAAATAAGCAATAGCTGCTTCTGGTGTTTTTATAGTGTAATCCTGTGTTTTCGTGTATTTCTGTGTAGCATTTAGTTTTGAGGTAAAATCAAAAAGAGCATATAGGTTTTGAGAAATTTCATAAGAATTTTGATTTTCTATTTCCGGTAATTGATTTTTCAATTGCTCATATAATAAACCATAAAAAAATAAAACTTCATTCGGAGTGTTCAAATCTAAACTATTAGGACGTACTTTTGAAAGAGGAATCCAGTTCGTGTCTTCTTCTTTTTCATTTTCCATGGCTTTAGAAATTATATCCGCAGTGATTGCATATTTTTGATATTCCAAATTTTCATATTTGTTTTGTGCTAAAGAATAAAATAATCCATTGAGTGCTTGTCCACTTTTCGAAAATTCGTAAATAGAATTAGTAGATTTTAAAATATCATAAAAGTATGATTCTTGATTTGGAAATATCGCTTTTGCATTTTCGGATATATTATTTGGAACTTCGTTTATATCCATTTGTGCAGTTTCTCGCAACAAAATCAAGTCTAAACCATAATAAGTATTGGCTTCCGTTGAAAAAGTGTCTATATAATTAAAGGTTTTTGGAAACACGCCTTGTACTATTTTTACTTTATCTGCTTTTACTTTTTTAAAAAATTGATTGATGCTAACTTGCAGAGCTTCCTGTTTGAATCTTCCTGCCATAAAACTTGCTAAACCATTGATAATATTTGATTGAAAATTTACTGGAAACGAAAATGCAGGATTCAAATCCTTAATATTAGATGTTTCTGTTCCTTTGTTTATGCTTAAACTATCTCCGATTATACTTGCATTATATAATGGTTCAAATGTAATATTCTTAAAAAATGGATTTTTTTTGAAATCAGCTTCGTTGTTTATATTATATTTTTTAAAAATATTAATACATTTTTCGTAATCTACATTATAATTTTTGTACCCTTCCGAAAGTTGTACAGCATCTAAATAGGTGTATTCTCGGACATAATTTTGTGAATAGAAACCCACAGAATAGCAGAACAACATCAAAACAATAATTCTAAATTTGATTCTCATTATTTTTAAATTTATAATTAGTTAAAATTAGTTAAAAATTTTGAATAAAAATAAATTATTTATAAAAAATGATGAATATGTGCTAGAAATTGATAATAAAATTAACAATCATTAATTTTTTATAGAAGAATTTTGTGAATTGGATTTTATTGAAAAAAAATAAAGACTATTAGCCATCAATTTCCTGAAACTCCCGAAAAAACTCCATCGTTTCCCCAATCAAATCATTAATTTCATTTAAAGTCATTACTTCCAAAAATTTTCTGCGGTGATCTTTAAAATGCGGAATTCCACGAAAATAATTGCTGTAATGTTGGCGCATTTCTATTAAGCCTAATTTTTCGCCTTTCCATTCTGCGCTCCATTCTGCATGTTGTTTCACGGCTTCCAAACGCATTTCTACGGTTGGTTCCGCTAGTTTTTCGCCGGTTTTGAAGAAGTGTTTTATTTCATTAAAAATCCAAGGATAACCAATTGCAGCTCTTCCGATCATAATACCATCGCAAGCATATTTATTTTTGTATTCCAAAGCTTTTTCGGCAGAATTGATATCGCCGTTTCCAAAAATTGGAATTTCGATATTTGGGTTTTGTTTCACGGCAGAAATATAATTCCAATCGGCTTCTCCTTTGTACATTTGTGCACGTGTTCTTGCATGTATCGTCAATGCTTTTATCCCACAATCTTGCAATCTTTCGGCAACTTCCATAATGTTGATGGATGGAACATCCCAACCTAATCTCGTTTTCACCGTAACTGGTAAATGGGTAGAATTTACAACAGCTTTAGTTAAGCGAATCATCAAATCTATATCTTTCAAAACGCCTGCTCCTGCTCCTTTGCAAACTACTTTTTTCACTGGGCAACCAAAATTAATGTCTACAATATCCGGATTTACGGTTTCCACAATTTTCGCAGAAAGCGACATTGCTTCTTCGTCTCCACCAAAAATTTGAATGCCAACTGGACGTTCGTAATCAAAAATATCCAATTTTTGTTTAGATTTCATCGCATCCCGAATCAATCCTTCTGAAGAAATAAACTCCGAATACATCATATCTGCACCATGCATTTTGCACAATCTGCGATATGGTGGATCGCTCACATCTTCCATTGGTGCAAGCAAAAGTGGAAATTCTGGCAATTCTATGTTACCGATTTTTATCATGGTGCAAAGATAGTGGGATTTTTTGAGGTATTAAAAAGTGGGAAAATATATTTAAAATATTAACATCTATTGTACTATTACGTTGGATTAAGAAATTATACCATCTATTTATTAATGAGCTTTTAAGTGAGAAAACTTTACTATAAAAACCATTAAGGCATTAAGTAAATTAAGCCTTAATGAATCTTAATGCCTCCTATGTTTGCAAAGTTATTGTTTTGTTGAATAAAAGTCAATAA
>CAXYUO010000074.1:0-11374 GCA_964292185.1 uncultured Frigoriflavimonas sp. | reverse complement strand
AAATCTTGTAATTCTGGGCCTGCTTTATCTGAACTATGAAATTTTGTTGTTACTAAAATAAGTTTATTTTGAAGGGCATCATACAATACTCCATCGATACCATTATCTTTACCTGAATCAATAAATTTTTCAGTCCAATCATTCTGTTTATCTATTAAGATTTGAGGCTTATCTAATCTTGCTAAATGCCTCATTTATTGATTTTTAATTTTTTCTATTAAATCATCTATTTGAAAATAGGAAAAATATTGCGGATTTAATTTTAATAATTCTGCTTCTATTTTATTTTCTAAATTCTTGTCATCATTCTCAATAGCCGCTTTTCTTTTTTCTAAAAGTTCGGTAATTTCTTGATTAAACGGTTGTGTTTCTCCAAAAACATCGGAAATTAATATCTCTTCAATTGGTTTGTTGGAATAAGTACTTGTTTCATCAGAAATTACAGAATGATTTTGTTGAGATTTACAAACATAAACTTTTGCACCTTCTACAGAACCAACAATAAATGGCGAATGTGTAGTTGCAATAATTTGCAAATTTGGGAAAATTTCTAAAATTGAATTTAAAAAAGTTTTTTGCCATTTCGGATGCAGATGATTTTCTGCTTCGTCTATCAACAAAACACCTGGAGTTTGAAGCATTTTTTCTAAAGGCAAATCGTTTAATTTGTAAACAGAATACATTTGAGATAGCAAACCAAGCATTCTTTGCACCAAATACAAGTTTCCACTGCTCAATTTTTCTAATGAAATTTCATTTCCATTGATGTTGATGATAGGTAATAATGTTGTTCTGTCCACATATTTCAGTTCGCCTTCATTCAAACTTATTTTAAATATTCTTTTTATGGTTTCGTAAATAAATTCTCCTTCTTTTTTCTGCTCTGGTTGATCGGATGATTTGTAGTAATCGAAAAATGTAATTATTTTTGTAGTTACTGCATTTTTTTGAATACCATTTAAACTATCAATTAAATACTCTTCTGGTTTTAAAAAATTTAAACTTGAAATATTGAAGTTTTCATTGTCATTTTGTGATGTCCAGTAATTTGCAATCCAAATATTTCCTTTAGAGACACTTTTGTTTAGAAATATAGAACCGTAGCCCATATCTGTATGAAAACTTGCCGGAAATTCAGTAAAATACTTTTGAGAATTTAAATTAAAAAACTTATTATTGATGTTAAAGTGTAAAGTTGCTGAAAAATTACTTTTATTTGCAATAGTTCGCTTTAAAGAACGGTCATAATTAAATTGACCTAAAAGTAATCCTCTTATTGCATCAAGAATTATAGTTTTCCCAGTTCCATTTTCACCAGTAATTATGGTTACTTGCCTTTTAGAATTATCAAAAGTTGCAAATTCTATGGTATCGTCTAAAAATGGACCGATGTTTTTTAAATGTAAATCAAGTAATTTCATTTTTAGTTTTTTACAGTTTGTATTTCTTCGCTAAATTTTATCAAGCAGAAAACTGCGTAATTCAACATATCAAAATAGTTGGCAGCAATTCCTTCAGAAACCAAAGTTTTTCCTTGATTATCTTCTATTTGCTTAGTTCTCAACACTTTTTGATAAATTAAATCTGTGATTGATGTAATTCTCATATCTCGCCAAGCTTCGCCATAATCGTGGTTTTTGTTTTCCATTAATGTTTTGGCTTCGCTGGAATATTTTTCGTACCAATTGATAATCAGGTTTTTATCTTCGTTTACATCGTTTGCGAAACCTTCTTGCAATTGAATTAATCCTATAATTGAATAATTGACAATCGCTACAAATTCATCTTCTTCGCTTTCATCTATTTTTTTATCATCCGTCATTTGCAAAGTGCGAATTCTACTCACTTTTATGAATAATTGATCGGTGATAGAACTTGCACGCAAAACCCGAAATGCAGGACCGTAATCTTGTAATTTATTGATAAATAATTCTTTACATTTTTGTAGAATTTCGTCGAATTGAAGGGAAGTTTTTTGCATATTAGGTCTTAACTTCCCAAAGATACAAATTTTTGCAATTTTGGTTGTTTTAGAACAAGTAAAACTTAAAATCTTTGTGATTAAATTTAAAATAAATTACTTTTACCAATCAATTATTATTAAAACATTTGGTAAATGCTCAATATTAAAGGAAAATTATTGGATCTTTCTACACCGAAAGTGATGGGAATTCTCAACATTACCCCAGATTCTTTTTCAGATGGTGGACAATTTAATAATGAAAAAAATGCCCTTTTGCAAGTAGAAAAAATGCTTAAAAATGGTGCAGATATTATCGATATTGGTGCACAATCTACAAGACCAAATGCAGAATTTCTAAGTGCAGAAGTAGAAATTTTGCGACTAGGGAATTTAATTTCTGAAATAAAAAAGGATTTTCCGGAAAGTATAATTTCATTAGATACTTTTTATGCAGAAGTTGTAAAATTTGGTTTTCAAGAAGGAATAGATATTATCAATGATATTTCTGGTGGAGATTATGATGGAAATTTGCTAAAAACTGTTGCAGAAACTCAGCTTCCTTATATTTTAATGCATTCTAATTCCGATTATAAAAACATGCACAAAAAAGAAATTGAAAATGATGTGATTTTATATTTGAATCAATATTTTTCTAGAAAAATAGGGGAGTTGCAAGAGTTAGGAATACAAGATGTTGTATTAGATCCTGGTTTTGGTTTTGGAAAATCTATCGAACAACAATTTCAAATGATTGATGAATTACAACATGTCGGATTTGGAAAATTTCCTTTGTTGATAGGAATTTCTAGAAAATCTTTCATTTATAAATCTGTGGAAAAATCTCCTTTGGAAATTGATGAAGAAACTCAAAAATTGCATTTAAAAGTACTAGAAAAAGGTGCTAAAATTTTGCGTGTGCATGATGTGAAATCTACGAAATTAACCATTGATAATTTTTTAGATTTAAATTAATCTTCTAAGGTATATTCTCAATTATTCAGTTTTTTTGATGGATTTCTGCTTGTATGAAATACAGAATAAACAATAATTTCATTTTCAAAAACCTCGTAAATTATTACAAATGGAAAATCTTTAATAAATGCTTCTCTAGTTTTATTAAATTTAATTTGAAAATGTTTTGGATTATTTTGAATTTTCTCCAAATAATACCAAATAGTTTTTAAAAATCTATCTCCTAATTCAATAGATATCAACTCATAATAATCATAAGATTTTTGAATTTCAAGAGTGGCTTGATCGTCAATAATTAATTTGTAATTCATTTTTTTGATGAACAATTATTTAAAACAATTTGCTTTGCCTCTTCTAAAGTATGATAATTTCCTTCACCACGTAAATATTTCGCCCTTCTTTCTGCAACAATTGCCCATTGTTCCTCGGATATCATAGATTGACTTTCAATATTTTCAGTTTTGAATATTGTTTTTATTTTATCTAGAATACCTTCGTTTTCTGTATGAAGTAGCATTTCTATCAACTCTAATTTTTCGGCTTGAATATCCATATTGTAATATTATTATAATCAAAAATACATAATAATTTCTAATTCTGCTCCAATTTTTCTGCATATTCTTTGGCGAATATTTTTTGATCTTCTTTTAATTGTTCTATGTTTTTTGGCAATTTATAATTAAATAATACTTCGTCTTTTTCATTGGTAAAAACCAATTCTTGTTCTTCTTCGGAAATCATTTGTGCGAAAATTTCCCACATTGAGGTGTCTTTTAATTTTAAAAGTTCAAAAAATGGAGCTGCTTTTATTTGAATTGTTTTCATTAATTATTTTGTTTTTAAAATCACTTAAAATCCGAGTACTTTATATTTTAATTGTACTCCAAAATTATCAAAAAATTTCGGAGTATTGTAATATCCAACTCTGTAGAAAAATCCGAGATTGAATTTACTCGATAGAAAATTTGACCATTCTAAGCCAACTTCTTGATAAAGATGATCCAGTTTTTTAAATTCAAACTGATGATCTTCCGTGTTTTTCATATTTCCAATAATGCTTCTGTGCAAAACGCTGAAGCTAGAAACACTCTTTCCGCCAGTTCGAAAATGCCAAGGAATTTGATGTGCGAAATATTGACCAGCAAATTCATCATTATAATATAAACCACCTTTCATGGTTGCAAATCCTAAATAAGATGCAAGATTCACGTTCAATGCTCCATTTCCACCCAATCCATTCATTGTGAAATGATGCCAAATTGGTGCGTTTCCAAACAATTTTCCTGCGTATAATCTGTTGCTTGTAACTCCAAATTTTGTTTTGAATTGATGATTAAAAAGCACATCTATTTTTGTGTAAGAAAATTCTCCACCTAAACTTTCTATGCCTTGTTCCACATTCAAAAATAAATCTGGCAGTTTACTTTCTGTGGTATATTTTCCATCTGGTGTCATTATATTTTTAGAAAATGGAGCGTACATTAATGAAAATTTCAAATTAAAATTATCAAATTGATTGCCCTTGTTTTTATAATTATAATTGAAAAGTGCTTCCTCTTTTTGTATAGTTGCAGCCAATTTTGTGCTCAAACTATTTGTCAAATCTCTTTCAAAAGAAAAAGTTCCACCTTGAAAATTGTAGAATTTATCATTTTTTAAAGCAACACCTGCATTGGCAATTTTCATACCGAATTGCCAAAAATTCTCACTAAATCTACCTGCTGTTTTCACATCATTGAAATATTCTACACGAAAAAATGAAACCCTATCCAAAGATGTTTTTAAATCTAAACCTGCTCCATATTTGAAATCTCCATCTTTAAAACCGTAAGCAACATAAGCATCTGGAGAAATATATTTATTGAATTTTTCATTCAATTTTGCTCTAATTCCTAATCTCAAACCTTCGTATTGATTGTAACCAATAACTGTAGATAAATCGAAATTTACCATTCCATATCGAAGTTTTCCATGAAGCAAACCAGAAAAAATTGCGGCTTTTCTTTCTATGCCATATTTTTTTCCTAAACTATCAATTGCAGTGTAAGTTCCTGTTTCTCTTTCTGTTAGTTCTTCAGTTCTGTAATTTTCTAAAAGAGATCCATCAGAATTTTTAATAGAATAGGTGTATCCTTTGAAATCTTTAGAATCTTGAGGAACATTGGTTTTCACATCAAAATATTTAGATTTTACGAAACCATATAGTAAAAATTCGTCTTCACTTTTTGGTTTTTTCGGAGTAGTTTTAGAATCTTTTTTCTTGTTTTTTTCTTCAAAATTTTCACTATCAAGATCGATGCTTCCAAATTTCATACGAACATTTTCATTGTCTAAAAACCATTTTCCATCTATCAATTTCCATTCACTACTGATGGAACCTTCTGTTGCTATTTTTCTGAAATTAGAAATTTGTTTTATACCATAAGTTTCTTTATCGATGTACATAAAACCACTGAATTTATTTTTAGCAGTATTTGATTTCGTAATTACTTCTCGAAAAGAAATTTTGTAGGTAGATCTTCCATCTACAATAAGGCTATCTGTAAGATAATATCGGTATAATTCTCTATTTTCTAGTCGAATTTCTTTTGGCATTTTTCCTCTATTATTCTGCACTGCCATCATTTCATAAATGGGTTTTGAGAGTCCGGAAACCTTAGTATCAAGCACATTTATTTTTTCTCCATATTTTTTTGAGTAAAGATATTCTTGGGCTCTTTCCCAAAGAAAAAGTTTGCTTGTAGAGATTACATTACTAAAATCTGTAGCAGTATCTGCAAATTTTTTATAATTTTTTGGTAAAGTTTTAACTTTATTTTCTTGATTTTTTAATGTTTGATTGTAAACATCCAAACTGTCTTCATCAATATCCATAGAAAATTTTTCGTAAGATTTGAAAGTGTAAGAATCTAAACTTTGTGGCGAATTATTTTTAAAATTATCACTAACTTTTTTCAATAAAGCTATTGCTTTTGGATCGCTTTTATCTTCAAGAATTACGGTTTTTATTCCAGCTAATTTAGAATCTATTTTGCTAAGATTCACAATCATTTTATCTTTGAAAAGAATAGTTTCTGGATAATACCCAGGATTTGATAATTCTAAATTGTTGCATTTCTTTTTGAAGGAAAATTCACCAGATTTATCAGTTTTTCCAATTATTTTATCATTACATGATATAGAAACATTAGAAAGTGGTAAATTTGTAGCCACATCTTTTACTAGTAAAGTAGATTGTGCAAAGCTAAACGCACTTAGCATAATTGCAAAGAATAAGAATGTTTTTTTCATAAATGAATTAAAAAAAGAAATGTTCGAAAGCAAATGTACGAATATTATAGATTGAATATTTTGGTATGATTTTCTCTGTAATTATTAGGTATGCAATTCTGCAATCAAAATATTTGAATTAAAACTTTTATTTTTTCAAATTATTTTAAAATTTAAACTATAAAAAAAATATAAACAATTATGAAAAAAATTATTATTACCGGATTTACATTGTGTCTTTTAGGAATGTTTTCTACTGTAAAAGCACAAAATAATATGGAAATTTTGAAGGATAAAAAGGAAACTTTGAAATTGAATACAAAACTGAACAAATTGCAGATAGATTTGCAAGATGAAAAAAATGATAATGCAAAATATGCTGCAGATGCAGAATCTTACAACAATGATGCTGGAAAATCTAATGAAAAATTCAGCAGTTCTGAAACTCCAAAAGAAGCTGAAAAAAGAGCAAAAAAAGCTGCAAATAGATTGAAAGATGCTGAAAGAGCAAATGGAAAATTAATTTCTAGCAATAGAAAAATTGAAGATTTGGAAAGAGATATTGTAAAAATGAAAACTAAAATCAGCAAATTAGATCAAAAAATAAAATTCAATTCTGATTCTGATTCAAAACATGATTCAAAATCTGATTCAGATAATAATGAAAAAGACTCAAAAGAAAATAAAAATGAAAAAGAATCTAGATTAGAAAATTCTGGAGATGAATTTTAATTTTCATTAAACTTAAAATTAAAAAAAAATTCGCAGTGATGCGAATTTTTTTTTGAAACATTTTAAGTGATTTTTTTTAAAACAAAATATTTACTTTGATTTTTAAGCTTATTATTTTTAATTTGCAATCGATTTATTATTATTAAAAAGATGAACTGGCAAGAAATTCTCGCTCCCATAAAGAAAACAACTTATTTCATTGAATTGATGAAGAAAGTTGATAAAGAATTTGAAGTTTCCCAATGTTTTCCACCCAATAATCAAATTTTTAGAGCTTTAGATTTAACCAATTTTGATAATGTGAAAGTTGTGATTTTGGGACAAGATCCTTATCATAATTTCAATCAAGCGAATGGTTTGTGTTTTTCGGTTTCTAATTTGGTAAATACGCCTCCTTCTCTTAAAAATATTTTCAAAGAATTGGAAGCAGATTTACAAATTATTAGAAAAAATAACGAACTAGAAGATTGGGCGAAACAAGGTGTTTTGCTCTTAAATAGTACATTTACGGTGAAAGCTCATGAGCCAAATTCTCATAAAGATTTCGGTTGGGATGTTTTTACAGATTTCATCATCAAAGAAATTTCTGATAAAAAAGAAAATGTATTTTTTGTTTTATGGGGAGCTTTTGCTCAGAAAAAATCAAGTTTGATAGATGCTAAAAAACATTGTATTCTTCAAGCTCCACATCCTTCTCCTTTTTCAGCCTACAAAGGATTTTTTGGAAGCAAACCTTTTTCAAAAATCAATCAATTTTTAAAAGAAAAAGGTGAAAAACAGATCAATTGGTAAGTTTTTATCTTGTATTTGGCTCAATTTGATTTTCAGCAATTTTATTAAATTGAAGTTTTAGTTCATATTTTCTGGTATTTTCTTTAAAACTTTTTGTAGAATTTGGATAAGGCGATAAATCTACCAAAGAAATTTTGTAACCATTGAAAATCGCAGAATTATTATACCCTTTTTTCTGATCTTCTACAGTTGAAAGTTTTATTTTTAGTGGTCTTGTAAATGTTCCCATCAATGTGATTTCTACAGTTGCAACTCCTTTCCAAACGCAATCTACTTTTGTAGGACATCTACTTTCTTCAAGAATTTTTTCAAAAGTAACGTTCATGTCATATTCTTTCAAAAATTTATTTTCACCTTCTTTAAATAGAATTGTATTTTGCATATCACTATTATTTTCTTTCAAATTTTTAGTTGAAATTGCTGTATTTGCAGATTTCACATCACTTTTTGTATTTGTTTTCTTTGCATTTTTGTTTTGTGCAGTACAAGAAAATATAGAAAGTATCGTGAAAATAGTAAGTAGTATAGATTTCATATTAGATTAGTTTTTATAGATATATGGATTACAACCACCAAAAACATTGCCAAACCAACTAAGAAATTGAAACCAGTTCCATAAATAAATCCAATAAATGCACCTTTTACGGAATTTAGCGCTTTCTTTTTATCATTAAAGTCGTGCAAAAGTTCGCCAATAAAAACGCCAGCAAACATTCCTATTAAAAATCCTAAAGGAATAGGTATGAAAAACATTCCAGCAATAGTACCAATTACGGAACCGATGCTTCCCCATTTTGTGCCACCATATTTTCTGTTTGTTTTTGCGGGAATTACGTAATTTAAAACTGCGGAAACTAATGTAAGAATCCCAAAAATCCAGATCCACATCATGTCAATTTCTGCACCTGCTCCATATTTATACAAAAGCAATCCTGCGAAACTCAATAATAATCCTGGTAAAACTGGTAAAAAAGTACCGACCATTCCTACCAAAAGTAAGATGATGCTTATTGCTATATAAAAATCTGTTTCCATTTATTTTTTTGCTAAAGTTAAGGTTTATTGAGTTCAATTCTTAAAAACTATTCATTTTCTATTTACTCCTATATATATTATCATTATTTTTGCATTATGGAAAAAGACATTAACATCACATTGAATGTTCTTCAGCTAATAAGTGGTGAAATTCATTTTTTTATAAAAGATAATTTCCAAGATGCATTTATTTTATGGTCACAAATTTTGGCAAAATTTATTCTGCTATTTTTATTGATATATTTGGTAGATTTTGTTATTAAAACGATTGTAAATCTATTTTTCAAATTTTTCATTAATGAAAATAAGTTTCCAATACTTGTAGCCGTTCAAAAATCTAAAATAACCAATTCTGTAGCTCATCTTATTTCACTTTTATTTGGGAGTTACGCTTTGTATTCTGTGTTTTATAGACATCCGAAAAGTTTTGGATTTATAGAAATCATTATCGAACTTTCTATCGTTTTAGTTATTGCAGGTATTGGTTATCGAGCTTTGAAAGCTTTTGAAATATTTTTTATAGCAAAAAAAGATTATTATAGCATCGTTGCACTTAGAGCGATTAAACAAACTGTAAAGATTTTTGGAATTTTTATTTTTTCTATTATTGCAATAAGTATTATTTTTGGAATTAGCAGTACTACTATTTTAGGGAGTTTAGGTGCAATTACAGCAGTTTTGGTTTTGGTTTTCAGAGATTCTATTTTAGGTTTTGTAACAGGAGTTCACGTTGCAACTTCAAAAAATTTGAAAGCAGGAGATTGGATCGGAATTCCGAAATATAACCTTGAAGGTACGATAGAAGACATCAATCTTTTGACCACCAAAATTCTCAATTTCGATAAAACCGTTTCTACAATCCCAACTTACGATTTGCTTTCTACAGAGATAAAAAATCTACAAGTGATGGCAGAAACCAACACCAGAAGAATAAAAAGAGCCATTGTTTTCAATGTAAATTCTTTCAAATTTATTGATGAAAGTTTGTATAATAAATTGAGCAACGTTAATATAATTAAAGAATATTTGGCAGAAAAACGCCCAGATATTTTTCCGGAAAACGAAGATTCTCATGGCAATACCAATCTAATGAACGGAGAACAATTAACTAATATTGGAGTTTTTAGAGTTTATGCTTCTAATTATTTAAAAAACAATAAACATATAGACCAAAATGGAACTTTGATGGTTCGCCAAATGGAAAGCACACCACAAGGAATGCCGTTGCAAATCTATGCTTTCACCAATGATTCTGAATGGGAAATTTATGAAGAAATACAATCGGATATTTTTGATCATCTCTTGGTTGCTGCTAAAGAATTTGAATTAGAAGTAGTACAATTATCAAAAGCTTAAAATAGCTTTAATACAATTTAATTATGACAAAACTTAGTGTAAATATCAATAAAATAGCCACTCTACGAAATGCAAGAGGTGGTGAATTTCCTTCCGTAACAGAATTTGCCACAAAAATTCAAGAGTTTGGAGCTCAAGGAATTACCATTCATCCAAGACCAGATGAAAGGCACATTACCAAAAAAGATGTCTATGATTTGAAACCTTTGGTACATACAGAATTTAATATAGAAGGCAATCCGCATAGAGATTTTGTAGATATGGTTTTAGAAATTGCTCCAGAGCAAGTTACTTTAGTCCCAGATTCAAATGATGCGATAACTTCTAATGCAGGTTGGGATTGCAAAACGCATTTAGGATTTCTCAAAAATGTAATTGCTGAATTTAAAAATGCAGGAATCCGTACCTCAATTTTTCTCGATCCAAACCCAGAAATGGTTCAATATGCCGCAGAAACTGGAGCAGATCGAATAGAATTATACACAGAAGATTTTGCGAAAAATTATACTATCAATAAAGAAAAAGCAATAGAAAATTACATAAAAACTGCTGAAAAAGCAATTGAATTTAATTTAGGAATCAATGCAGGACACGATTTAAGTTTAGAAAATATTCAGTATTTTGCACAGAATATTCCTAATTTATTAGAAGTTTCTATTGGTCATGCTTTAATTTCAGAAGCATTGATAATGGGAATGGAAAATACGGTGCAAGCGTATTTGAAGAGATTGGCGAAATGGTAAGGAGTATGAACAATTTTTTAATTTATATTTTTTCATTTTCTGCATTTTTTTCCTGCGAGAAATCAAAAATTGATCCTATTCCAACAGATAAAGTTCCCACGGTTGAATCTTTTCGCAAAACGGATAGTCAGAACCAAGAAATTATTTTACAAAAAGATGGTCAAACAACTTTTATAGTAAAAAATAAAGATTCAAAATTTTACGAAAAAAGACGTAATTTTTCTTTTGATGAGTATGATTGGAGTTCATTTCAAAGAACTTACGGGAATTTAAAAAATTTGAAAGATTTTGATTTAAAGGATTTACCTCGAAGATGGGTTGTTTTGAAACAATATAAAGGTCAGTTTTACACGTATTTGCCTTGTGATTTTTGTTCAGATTATACCATTCAATTTTCAGATCAATTGGTATTGGAAAATACTTGTGAAGGAATAATTGCTTCGAAAATTGAAAATTTTAAACAAATGAATATCAAAGATTATGATATTCAATTTGATGGAAGAAATATTAC
>CAXYUO010000073.1:0-11400 GCA_964292185.1 uncultured Frigoriflavimonas sp. | reverse complement strand
CATAATCTAGAAAAAAGAGAGCATATTATTGCAAGAGCAAAAGAATTACTAACAGAAGAATCTGTACAAAAAGCATTAAATGAATTGCAATATTTGCACAAACTTTGGAAAGAAGAAGCAGTTCCTGTTGCTGAAGAATTCCGTGAAAAAACTTGGGGAGAATTTAAAGATATTTCTGATAAAATACACGATAGAAGAGCAGAACTTTCTGAGCAAATGGAAACTGAACATGCCGAAAATTTATTCAAGAAAAATGCAATTATCAATGAAATAAATAAATTAGGAACTCCCGAAAAAGAACCTAATCATAATTATTGGCAAAACAGCATCAAAAAAATAGAATTATTGCGTGAAGAGTTTTTGAAAACTGGCAGTGTAAGCAGAAAACTTTCTAATCAAAACTGGCAAGAATTTAAAGATGCTTTAAAGAATTTCAATAATTCTAAAAACCATTACTACAAAGATCAAAAAAATTCTCAGCAAAAAAATCTTGATGATAAGCTGAAATTAATTCAAATAGCAAAAGATAATAATACTTCCGAAGATTGGGAAACTATGGTTTCTATGTTCAAAAATCTACAACAAGATTGGAGAAAAATAGGACATGTACCAAGAAGTATGGCAGACAAAATTTGGAAAGAATTCCGAGAAGCCTGCAATATTTTCTTTGATAATTATAGAGACAAAAGCAATGCAACTGGAGATAATTGGAAAGAAAATTTTGCAACTAAAAAAGTACTTTTAGAGCAACTAAAAGCAGTTACAGACGAAGAAGGAAGTGTAGAAAAAATAGAAGAGATAAAAAATGCTTGGAATGCGGTAGGAAAAATACCGAAAGACAAACTTTCTATCCATACAGATTTCAATAAAACACTTCGTGAAAAACTGAAAATCAACAATATACAAGAATACGAACTAAAAGAAGAAGGTCTTACAGAACATCAAATTACCGATAAAGCAAGAAGAATAAAAAGCCAAGTTTCTGATATGGAAGCTGAAATTGCAAAAATGGAAAACAATCTTGGTTTCTTTAGCAATCCTACTCGCGAAAACCCTTTGCTTGCAGATACTTACAAAAAAATTGATGAGAAAAAAGAACATCTAGAAAACTTAAAGCAAAGTTTACATCAAATTATTGTTGGAGAATAAATTTTGAATTTGAAAATTTGAAAATGAAATAATTTGAAAATAAAATTTTAAAACACTTAACTTCTGTTAGGTGTTTTTTGTAAAATGGAAGAACAAATTTACATACAACGTTGCATTGAACTTGCAAAAAAAGCTTTGGGAAAAACCTATCCAAATCCAATGGTTGGTGCAGTAATTGTACATAATGGAAAAATAATTGGAGAAGGTTTTCATCAAAAAGCTGGCGAAAATCACGCAGAAATAAACGCTATAAATTCTGTAGAAAACAAAAATCTCCTATCAGAAAGCACTATTTATGTTTCTCTGGAACCATGTTCCCATTTCGGGAAAACGCCACCTTGCTCTTTAAAATTAAAAGAAATTGGTTTCAAAAAAGTGGTGGTTGCTTGTACAGATTCTCATTCAAAAGTAAATGGAAAAGGAATTTCTTTATTAAAAAATGCAGGAATAGAAGTTGAAGTAGGAATTCTTGAAGAAGAATGCAGAAATTTAAACAAAAGATTTTTCTGCTTTCACGAGAAAAAAAGACCTTTCATTATTCTAAAATGGGCAGAATCTGCAGATGGTTTTTTAGATAAAAATTTTGAACCAACTGCTATTGGAAATCCGCTTACAAAACAATTTGTACATCAATTGCGAAGCGAAGAACACGCAATTTTGATAGGAACAAATACAGCATTAGTAGATAATCCGAGTTTGACGGTTCGAGAAATTACAGGAAAAAACCCGATTAGAGTTTTAATTGATTTTGATTTAAAAGTACCACAAAATTTTAAAATTTTAAATGATGAAGCACCAACTTTAATCTTCAATAGTATTAAAAATGAAGAAATTGGAAATTTGAAATTCATTAAAATAGAGAAAGATCATTTTTTGAAAAATTTAATGCAAAAATTATATGAAGAGCAAATTCAATCTATTATAATAGAAGGTGGAAGTTATACGCTACAAAAATTCATTAATGAAAATCTTTGGGACGAAGCTATTATCATCAAAAACAAGGAGCTTTTAGTAGAAAATGGAACGAAAGCACCACTATTTTCTAAAAATATTTCAAAAAAGGAAAAATTTCGTAATTGTGATGTGAATTTTTATATTAATAATTAATGAAGACTCGAAGACAATTGACATTATTTCTTAATCCAAATTCCTCAGAAAAAATTGAAGAATTTAGATTAAAATACAATCCTATTCAGCATCATTTAATTGCAGCCCATCTTACATTGTGCAGAGAAAATGAAATAGAAAATTTGGATAAAATACTTCAAAACTTGGAAAAAATTAATTTTAAATCAATTGAAATGAAATTCGGAAAACCAGAAAGATTTGAAAATAAAAAAGGACTTTGGCTCACATCTATTTCGCAAGGATTTAATGTTTTACGAGAAGAAATTCTTGTTGGGATTATAGCCCCAAATCAAAAAGCTCATATTACATTAATGCACCCAAGGAATTCTACTTGTACAAATGAAATTTATGAAACAGCAAAACACATAATCTTCCCAGAAATTATACATTTTGATAGCATTGCTTTAATAGAACAAAAAAATGGTGAAAAATGGGAAATTCTAAAAATATTAAATTAAATAATTTTGCAAAATTTCTCCTACCAAACCATAAAAAATCCTATAACAGAAATCATCTACAAAGATAAAGGCAGCAAATTTGTGGGTTTTGCAATTCCTGTGGAAAATGAAGAGAATTTTAAAATAGAATTAGAAAAAATAAAAACAGCTCATCCAAAAGCAACACATCATTGTTATGCCTATCGTTTCGGGATTTCGGGTGAAGAATACAGAGCAAATGATGATGGAGAACCTTCTGGAAGTGCAGGTTTACCAATCTACAATCAACTTCTTGCTCACGAAATTTCTGATATTTTGGTAGTTGTAGTTCGATATTACGGCGGAACAAAATTGGGAGTTGCAGGTTTGATAAAAGCGTATAAAGAAACTGCCAAACTGGCAATTGAAAATTCAGAAATAATAACAAAAATTCTGGAAAGTAAATTGAATATCAGCTTTCCATATTCAGAACAGCATCTTGTTTTCACAATTCTCAATAGATTTGATGCAAAAATATTAGATTTTCAAACGGAGCAAAACTGCAAAATTTCTGCAAGTTTGGCTACAGAAAAAATAAAAAGCATCTCAGAAAAACTTTCTGAGATGCACCATATTATATTTGAAATTTCTTAACATTTGTATATATTACAAAAATTTAAGATTTAACAATATATTTCTTATTTTAACTTTTGATTTTTAATATAATCACTTGATTTGATTCTTTTGTGGTAAAAAAAGAAATTTCTTAATCTCTACTTCCTCCACTTAGCATACTTGCTAAATACGCAAGTTGTGCAATAGATCCTAAAGCTGCTACAACATAAGTTCTTGCTGCCCATTTCAAAGCATCTTTTGCACCTGCATGTTCTGTTCTTCCCAAAACTCCAGATTTATCTAACCATGCTAAAGCTCTATTACTTGCATCATATTCTACAGGTAAAGTTACCAAAGAAAAAAGTGTAGTTACTGCAAATAAAATAACGCCGATTAACAACACTAATTTGCTTCCACTCATCGCCATTACAGCAATTCCGGCAAATAGTACAAATTGTAATAATTTTGAACTGATATTTACTGCAGGAACCATTTTAGATCTCAATTGCAACATAGAATATCCAACTGCATGTTGCACAGCATGTCCGCATTCATGAGCTGCAACTGCTGCAGCTGCTGCATTTCTTTGCATATAAACGCCTTCCGAAAGATTTACGGTTTTATCTGCAGGATTATAGTGATCCGTCAATTGTCCTGGGACAGAAATTACCCGAACATCATTGATATTATTGTCTCTCAACATTTTTTCTGCTATTTCTTTACCAGACATTCCATTTTGAAGATGTACATTAGAATAATAGGCAAATTTGGATTTCAACCTAGAAGAAACCAACCAACTTACCAACATAGAAAGTCCAAAAATAAGATAATATCCTGTCATAATTTATTTTTTATTCTACATCAATATAGAAAAACTATGCCAAATTATTGACGATTTATATTCCACAATATCTATATTAATACTTATATTTGCTCCAAATGTTACAGCAAATGCATCCCATTAATATAATTGAAGTAAAGAACAAGGAACAAATATTAAAATTTATTCAGTTTCCTTTAGATTTATATAAGGATAATCCGTATTTCGTGCCATCATTAATAAAAGATGAAAGAGAAATTTGGGATAAAGAAAAAAACCCTATTTACAAATCTGCAGAAGCAAAACAGTTTTTGGCATACAAAAACAATGAAATTGTTGGAAGAATTGCTGTAATGATTAATCATTTGGAAACCGAAGTTATTCATGAAAAAAAAGTAAGATTCGGATGGTTAGATTTTATTGATGACGAAAATGTATCTAAAGCATTGATAGATGAAGCTATAAAATTTGCCAAAGATAATGACGTAAAATTGATAGAAGGACCAATGGGATTTACAAATCTGGATAAATCTGGAATGCTAACCAAAGGTTTTGATGAATTGGCAACGATGATTGGTTTGTACAATTTTCCTTATTATCCAGAACATTTGCAAAAACTAGGGATGAAAGATGGTAAAATTTGGGTTGAATTTTCAATTAATTTCCCTGAAGTATTATCAGAAAAAGTAGAAAAATTTAGCAAACTTATTGCCGAAAAATATAAACTTCGGGTTTTAAATTTCAAATCAAGAAAAGAACCTTTACCACATGTAGATGCAATGTTCCACCTTTTAGATGACACCTACAAAACGCTTTCTACTTACACACCAATTTCTAAAGAGCAAATACAAACCTACAAAGAAAAATATTTCCCTTTTATAGCAAAAAATTACGTGATTTGCATTGTAGATGATCAAAACGAATTGGTTGCATTTGCTGTAACCATGCCATCTTATTCCAAAGCTTTGCAGAAATCTAAAGGAAAAATATTTCCGTTTGGTTGGTATCATTTTTTACAAGCTGAAAGGAAAAACGATAGAGCCAATTTTTATTTAATTGGCATTCATCCAGAATATCAAAGAAGAGGAGTTACGGCAATTATTTTTAAAGAAATCTACCTAAGATTTAATAAAATGGGGATAAAATTTGCAGAAACCAACCCAGAATTAGAAGAAAACAAAAGCGTACAAGTACTTTGGCAAGATTACAATCCTGTTCTTCATAAAAAAAGGCAGACTTTTGTTTTGAATTTGGATTAGTATTAATTTATAAAAGAAAAGCATTATGAACACTCAAGATAAAAACATACTTATTGCTGCATTTATTGGTGTAATCATAACGTTTATTGGAGCTTTTTTAAAAATAACTCATCTTAATTTAGGTTTTATTACAGGAAATTCTGTTCTAGCTATTGCAATTTTGATTTCAATATTTGTATGGATTTTTGTCTTAATTGATATTTTCAGAAATTCTACAAAGAACAGTCTTTTGTGGATTATCGGAATGTTATTGTTCATAAATATCACACCTATTGTTTATCTTATTTATAAAAGAAAATAGCCTAGAAAATTTTAATTAAATACCATTAAACCTATTCATATTTTGAAAAAACAACTCTATATCTACGGTTCTATAATCATTGCTTTCATTTGCTACAACCAGTTTTTTCAAGTAGAAGACGCAAGATTGAATGAGATTATCAATATCCTTTTCGCAAGTTTTTTATTCCTTTATATTGGTTTTGTAGCTTGGTTGGTTTTAAAAAAATTAAAAAAAACTTCTAATAAATAAACAAATATTGATATTTTGAGATTGAAATATCATATCAATAGCTATTTTTTTTGTTCTAAATTTCTCAATTCATACATTATTCAGTAACTTTGTAGCTTATAAATATTGTTATCAATGAGTTTACCAGAAAGTTACATCCCAATATTGCTTCAAGCATCTGTAGGACTTGGTTTTGTTGCCATTTCTTTGCTTGGTGCACATTATTTGGGTCCAAGACAAAAAGAAACAACCCTTACTAAAAACTCTAGTTTTGAGTGTGGTATAGAAGTAGAAGGAAATGCGAGAACTCCATTTTCTATTAAATATTTTCTTACTGCAATTCTTTTTGTACTTTTTGATATAGAAATTGTATTTTTCTATCCTTATGCAATCAATTTCAGAGAATTTGGTATGGAAGGTTTCTTAGCTGTAGTCATGTTTGTCGCAGTGTTTTTTATGGCATTTTTCTATGTCTGGAAAAGAGGAGCTTTAGATTGGGATAAATAGCGAATTTTGCTTCGCAAGTGAATTTTAAAAGTTAATTGTCAATTTATTTTAAACTTTGAACAAAAAACTTTAAACCTTTAATTAAATATAAATGTCAGAAAATAAACCTACAATAATAACCGATGCACCTGCTCCAGAAGGATTTGAAGGAGAAGGATTCTTTGCTACTAATTTGAGTAGTGTGATAGGAATGGCAAGAAAGTTTTCGCTTTGGCCATTGCCTTTTGCTACATCTTGCTGTGGAATAGAATTTATGGCAACACTTAATCCTACTTATGATGCAAGTAGATTTGGAATAGAAAGAAATTCATTTTCTCCAAGACAAGCAGATATACTTATGGTTTGTGGAACTATTTCTAAAAAATTAGGACCCGTTTTAAAGCAAGTTTATACACAAATGGCAGAACCAAAATGGGTGATTGCAGTTGGAGCTTGTGCAAGCAGTGGTGGTATTTTCGATAGCTATTCAGTTTTGCAAGGAATAGATAAAATAATACCTGTAGATGTGTATGTTCCAGGTTGTCCACCAAGACCAGAGCAAATTATAGAAGGTGTAATGCAAGTACAAGCACTTTGCGAAAGCGAAAGCCTTAGAAGAAGAGATTCTCCAGAATATGCAGCATTACTAGAATCTTTCGATATTAATTAATAATAGAATTGAAATTTATTAAATTGAATTTTAATAACAATATATAAATTTTAGATGACCAACGATTTTTTTTTAGAAGCCATCAACAGAGAATTTCCAGAAGCCATACTTTCTACCAAAGATAGTTTCGGAATGATGACCGTAGAAATCAAAAAAGATAAAATAAAAAAGGTGATTCATCACATGAAAGAATCTACCTTACAAATCGATTTTCTTACAGATATATGTGGCGTTCATTATCCAGAATTTCCCGAAAAAGAAATTGCAGTAGTTTATCATCTGCAAAATATGAGAACTAATTTTAGAATTAGATTAAAAGCTTTTTCTACAAAATCTAATGCAGAATTTGATAGTCTAACAGACATTTATGCTGCTGCCAATTGGATGGAAAGAGAAACCTATGATTTTTATGGAGTAAAATTTACAGGACATCCAGATCTTCGCGTAATTTTAAATATGGAAGACATCGGATATCATCCAATGTTGAAAGAATATGCACTAGAAGACGGAACACGTACTGATAAAGACGACGCAATGTTCGGAAGGTAAAATTGCTGAAAGCATAAAGCTTAAAGCCCAAAGCAAAGAAAATGAAAGACAACGCACTATCTAATATCATCAATCAACATGAATCTACAGAACAGATTGATGGGCAAATATATACACTAAATCTTGGACCTACACATCCTGCAACACATGGTATTTTTCAAAATGTACTAACCATGGATGGCGAAAGAATTCTGCATGCAGAGCAAACCGTAGGTTATATTCACAGAGCTTTTGAAAAAATTTCTGAAAGAAGAAATTACACCCAAATCACTACACTTACAGATCGATTAAATTACTGTTCTGCTCCTATTAATAATTTCGGTTGGCACATGACAATAGAAAAACTACTTAATATAAAAGTACCAAAAAGGGTAGATTATATGCGAGTAATTTTCATGGAATTAGCAAGAATAGGAGATCATATTATTTGCAATGGCGTTACAGCAATGGATGCAGGTGCAATTACTGGACTTACTTATATGTTCCAAGATAGAGAACGTATTTATGAAATGTACGAGCAAGTTTGTGGAGCAAGAATGACGACCAATATTGGTAGAATTGGAGGTTTCGAAAGAGATTTTAATGACAAATTCCATGAGCTGATTCAAGATTTTATTAAAAACTTCCCAAAAAGATTCCAAGAATTTTGTGATTTGATGGAAAGAAATAGAATTTTCATGGATAGAACCATCAATGTTGGAGGAATTTCTGCAGAAAGAGCTTTGAATTATGGTTTTACAGGTCCCAATCTTCGCGCAGCAGGTGTAGATTATGATGTTCGTGTAGCACAACCCTATTCTTCTTATGAAGATTTTGATTTTATCATTCCAGTAGGAACTTCAGGCGATACTTACGATCGATTTATGGTAAGACAGCAAGAAATTTGGGAAAGTATGAAAATCATCAAACAAGCTTATGAAAATCTTCCAGAAGGACCTTTTCACGCAGATGTTCCAGAATTTTACTTGCCAGAAAAAGCTGATGTCTATACGAAAATGGAAGCATTAATCTACCACTTTAAAATAGTGATGGGCGAAACCGAAATTCCAAAAGGAGAAATATACCATGCAGTAGAAGGAGCAAATGGCGAATTAGGATTTTATCTTGAAAGTGATGGAGGAAGATCACCGTACAGATTGCATTTTAGAAGACCATGCTTTATTTATTATCAAGCATATCCAGAAATGATAAAAGGTGCATTTATTTCAGATGCAATTGTAACCATGTGTAGCATGAATATTATTGCAGGGGAATTGGATGCTTAAAAATTATAGATTTTAGATTAAAATTTTTGAATTAATCTAAATTATTAAAAAAAATAACTTGAAGCTAATTATAAAAATTAGCATTCAAAATTCAAAATTATTAAAAGTGAGTGAAATAGTTTTCAAACCAGAAGTATTGCAGAAGGTGCAAGAAATGACCAAAAGATATCCGGAAGGAAAGCAAAAATCTGCTCTAATTCCGATATTACACATTGCTCAAAAAGAATTTGGAGGTTGGTTAGATATTCCTGTGATGGATTATGTTGCAGAAATTCTTCAGATAAAACCAATTGAAGTTTATGAAGTTGCTACATTCTACACCATGTTTAATATGAAACCTGTTGGTAAATATGTATTAGAAGTTTGTAGAACAGGACCTTGCATGTTGAATGGGAGTGAGAAAATTTTAGATCACATTCGCAAAACTTTAAACATAAAAGACGGAGAAACTACATCAGACGGAATGTTTACCCTAAAACCAGCAGAATGTCTTGGAGCATGTGGTTATGCACCAATGATGCAATTAGGGAAGTTTTATAAAGAAAATTTAACGATAGAAAAAGTTGACGAAATCCTTCAGCTTTGCAGAGATGGACAAATAGCTTTAGATTAATATAATTAATGGAAAACCAACATCTTACATACTTCAAAGTAGAAAACTTCAAGAAATTTGATTCTCTTGAAGTGAAAGATATTGGGCAGTTTAATCTGATAGTTGGGGATAATAATGTTGGGAAAACTTGTTTGTTGGAGGCGTTACTTTTTGATGAAAATCCTCAACAATTATTAATTAATTTTTGGATTGCCCTCAAAAAAAGAGGCATGATTTTTCAAATAGAAGAAATTACAAAAAAAGTTGGAAATATATCAACAACTGAAATAATTAATCCTAAACAAAATTATTTTAAAGAATATATTTTTGGAAATTTTCCAAATTCACATTCAAGTAAAAATTATTTAGTTATAGACTTATCTTTTAAAATAATTGAAATAAGCATTGCTGAAAGTAATCAAAACAATAAAGAATTTGAATCAGATTTTATAAATATTAATTCTGAATTAATAAACATATATGATTATAATGAAGATTACATCAATTTTCCATTAATTAATTTTAATAATGATTTTCATGGACTTGAAATCAAAGAATTATTTGAAGCAATTAAAACAAAAGTAGAAAAAGAATATTTGATTAATGCTCTTAAAACCATAAACTCTAAATTAACAAATATTGATTTTAGAGGAGAGTATAATGATTTGAAGAATGTTTTTTTATTTAGTTTTGAAGATCAAGATGAATTCATTCCATTAAATTATTTAGGCGATGGTTTTAAACGAATATTTTATATAACCTTAAAATCTATTTTTTTAAAAAACAAAAGACTTTTAATAGATGAAATTGAAATTGGCATCCATCATTCTAAACAAAAAGATTTTTGGTTAAACATTCTCAAGATTTGTAAAGAGTTAAATGTCCAGCTTTTCGCCACTACTCATTCCAAAGAATGCGAAATTGCATTTATGAATGCTTTAAATGACTTGCAAGATGATAAAGAATATAGTTTTAAAAATAATGCACGAGAAATAAATTTATATAATAATGCAAATGGAAATGTAAGTTCTTCTACTTTAAAATTTGAAAATTTTTCAACTGCCCTGAAAGCAAACATCGAAACTCGTAATTAAGATGTCTAAATATAGAATAATTACAGAAGGAGAACATGAAACTTATTTTTTAGTGTTCTTTATTCAAAAATATTATGGTTTTACACTTTATAATGAGGATCAAATTATTCAAGGGAAACATTATTATTTAAAAAACAAAAATGGAATTGTAGAAATACAAGCACTAACGGACTTAAATTTAGATGGTTTAGATTCTAAACTCTCACAAATAAAAAACCTAATTCCTTTGATAAAAACTTGGGAAAACAAAGGTGAAATTGTTAGTTTCATTTTAGACGCCGAAGAAAAATCTAATAAAAAAGGGTTAAAAAAAAGACAAGAACAATTGGAAAATTTCAAATCTAATGATAATTTAGATTTCTCATATTATATTTTTCCAAATAATGAAGAAGAAAACGGCTCTTTTGATGATTTTCTTTGGAGTATAATAAATATTGAAGATTTTGTAGAAGCAAAAACTTGTATTGATGATTATATTACTTGTTTAAAAAGTACAGATAAATACAAAATTTTAGATAAAAAAGGGAGAATAAATGCTTATCTTAATTTAATTGATGAAAAACAACAGCATAAAAATAGAGATTACAACAATAAAGCTTGGATATTTGATTTCAAAAACAATCCATATTTAACTCAATTACAAAAATTTTTAGATAAATATTTAAACCTAAAAGACAAATAACATGAAAAAAGCAACTTCTTCTAATACAAAAAGTGAAATTTTAGATATTTATGAGCAACTTTTAAACGATTTTGAAACCGAGCAAAAAGGAAATAAAGGAATACAAAAACAATTAGAAGAAAAAGAAAAACTACTTCCAAAAGCTCAAGCATTTTCGCAAACAA
>CAXYUO010000072.1:0-11466 GCA_964292185.1 uncultured Frigoriflavimonas sp. | reverse complement strand
TTGTTTTTTGGGTTTCCATCTGTAGCTTGATAAATTTTTTCTGAAGAATTTTCAAATCTTAGCTCTGGTTTTAATTGAAAATTATCTTTTGAAAGTGTTGCAGAAATGGTATTTGCAAAAACGGTATTACCTACAATTTGTCCTAAACTGAGTGCATTGTCTTTATTGTTTAAGTATTCTGCTCTATAATTTAGTGCAAAACCATCAGTTACATTGTATTTTGCGTAAGCTACCAAGGAATACCAATTTTCTTTTGTAGAATTACTATCATAATTAATATTTACTAAAGTTGCGTTGGCTCCAAATTTTAGTTTATCCGTAGTTTGGTAAGTTCCTACAAAATCAAATTGTGAAACATTAGAATCTAAAGGATTATTACTGCCTTGCTGTCCATTAATATATAATGTTAGAGCGTCTTTTGTATAACCAACTTGCCAAATAAAATATTTATTATGCGAATTTGATATTTTAGTTAAATTTCCGCTACTATCATAAACAGGAACTTTTTCAAATGAAGATTTAAAATCAGTAGGGTTTGCAAGCCCAGACATAAAATTAAATGCTCCTTCTGTGTAATTTGCTTTCAAGCCTGTATGAAAAAATGGTCCATAAGAAAATGCGTAAGACATGCTATATATATCATTTGCTGGTGAATCTAATAGTTCATAACCGATGTGTGTTCCCCAAGATCCTGCTGTTAATTTTAGTTTTTCTGTAGCGTTATAGTCTATAAATAGCTGCTTAATTATTAAATTGGTGTCAGATTCATTGTAGTTATAAGCTTCAACTCTCTTTCCGTAACCAAGATCTGCAGTAGCAGAAAATTTTCCAGTTGTATTTACAAATTTCAGAGAGAACATTGCGGGATCAATAGAATTATGTGGATCGGTAAAAGTAGTTTTAGTATTCTGTCCGGTTTTATTGAAGTCGTATTTGTAATATACATCTGCGAATCCGCTAATGGTGGTGTTTTTCAGAAAATCGCTCAATGTTTCTTGAGCATTTAGATGGCTGCAAAAAAGGCAAAGAAGTAGTGCCGCCCCAATTAGGCGTTTTAAATAATGAGTTTTCATGGTTTTAGTTTTTTAAAATTAGTTTATAGAGATTCTCCGTGTTGAGAGCTATCTAGTCCTTCTTTTTCATATTCTTCATTTACACGTAAAGGTGTAATAAGATTAGTAATATATAATAAAGCGTATGATCCAAAAAACGCAAATACTGAAACGCCTACCAAAGCGATAAGATGTTTAATAAATAAGCTAGTTCCTCCAAAAATAAGACCTGGTTCTACTACAGCAGAATTTATGGCAGGATTTGCAAAAACTCCTGTAAGAAGCATACCTACCATACCACCAACACCATGGCATGGAAAAACATCTAAAGTATCATCAATATTAGTTTTTGATCTTAAATGTACCATAAAGCTACTCACGGCAACTGCAATAATTCCTATTACAATAGAGTGTGCCGTGGAAACAAATCCTGCGGCTGGTGTTATTGCCACCAAACCAACTACTGCACCCATGCAAATTCCTAATGCTGAAAGTTTTTTTCCTCTGATTTTTTCTATAAAACCCCAAGTAATTGCAGCAGCAGCTGAAGCTACAGTGGTATTAAGAAATGCTTGAACGGATAAAGAATTTGCACTCATTGCAGAGCCTGCATTGAAGCCGAACCAGCCAAACCAAAGTAAAGCTGTTCCCAAGATTACATAAGTGATTCTACTAGGATTGTGAATGATTTCTTTTCTGTTTTTTAAGAAAATAGCACCTGCAAGTGCTGCCCAACCTGCGCTCATATGAACAACTGTACCGCCAGCAAAATCTAAAACACCATATTTAAATAATATACCGTCTGGATGCCATACCGCGTGTGCTAATGGAGAATATATAACAATAGAGAATGCTACTATAAATAAAAGGTAACCCCAAAAACGAATTCTCTCTGCAAATGCACCAGAAATTAGAGCAGGTGTGATTATTGCGAATTTCATTTGGAAAACGGCAAATAATGCTATAGGTATTGTTGGTGCTAATGGCCAAGCAGTGCTAGTACCCACATTATTAAAAAATAAATATTGGCTAGGGTTGCCAATAAAACCACCAATACTAGGACCAAATGCCAAACCGAAACCTACAATTACCCAAACTACAGAAATAACACCCATTGCAATAAAACTTTGCAATATTGTACTAATCACATTCTTTTTTCTAACCATTCCTCCATAGAAAAAACCAAGACCAGGTGTCATTATTAAAACCATAGCAGATGAAAAAAGCATCCAAGCAATATCTGAACTATTAAATTCTGGAATGTCTTTTACTTCCACGGGTGTTTCTGTAAAAATGAAGTTTGAAAAAATACAAACAACACTTAGTGTAATTAAAATGAATAACAAAATCCACTTTCTCATAATTTTTAGTTTTTAATGATTAATAAGTTGCAAATGTATAAAAATATTTGAATACCCCTATGAAAAATATTATATTGTTTAAAAAAAACTATAAAAAATAAAAACACCCCTATAATTTATAGGGGTGTTTTAGATAATAAATGCATTTTAAAATTTAAATCCTTAGGAACTCTTTCGCCAATTCTATCATTTTCGGATCTCCAGTATATTTTCCTTTTTCGTCTGAAAGTTTAACTGTAGGAATCCAATCGTTATTTGGTGCTTGAACGCCAATTAATTTCATTACAATATTCATTGGTTTCAAACCTACGTCATTGGTCAAATTAGTTCCAATTCCGAAAGAAATTCCGATTTTACCGCGGCAAGCTTTCGTTATTTCGTCCACTTTTTCCAAATTCAGACCATCTGAAAAAATAATGTACTTATATAAAGGATTGATGCCGTTTTCTTCGTAATGTTTGATGGTTTTTTCGGCAAATTCTATAGGATCTCCGCTATCATGACGAACACCATCGAATAATTTTGTGAATTTTTTGTCGAATTGCCTGAAGAAAACGTCTGTAGTAAAGGTATCTGAAAGTGCAACACCCAAATCTCCACGATACACATCTACCCAATGTTCCAGCGCAATTTCGTTTGCCATTTTGAATCCATATTCTGCAGCGTGAAACATAAACCATTCGTGAGCATGCGTTCCTATTGGTTTTATGCCATATTTCATCGCGAAATGTACATTGGAACTTCCTATAAAATCTTTTCCACTATTTTTTTGCAATTCATTCACCACCAAATCTTGCACTTTGTAGGAATGCCTTCTTCTGGTTCCAAATTCTGCGAAAGTAACATCCAATTCTTGCAAATGTTCAGATTTTTGCAATGTTCTACAGATGATTTCTTCGTCTGAAACCCTGTTTAAATTATTAACATCATAAAAAAGTTCTGAAATTAGAGCTAAAATAGGAACTTCCCAAAGAATAGTTCTGTACCAAAGACCTTCTACTGTTACTTCTAAGTTAGTTCCATCTTGAGAAATTTGAACTTCCGAAGGATCATAATGATAGCCTTCTAAAAAATCTAAATACGGCAAATTTAAGTAGGGGCAAGTTTGTTTTAAAAATAATTTTTCTTCTTTTGTCAATTGCATTTCTGCCATTGAGTTTACAGCTTTTTGCAATTCTAAACCAAAATTTGGGGGAAATTCGTGCTTTCCTCTATTGATGAATTGATATTTCACCACTTGCTCAGGAAAAAGTTTTACCACAGCATTTTGCATGGTTATTTTGTAGAAATCGTTGTCGAGGATAGATTGCAAGCGAATGTTTTGCATATTGAAAAGTATTTATGATGTAAATTTAATTATTCAAAATTGAAAAATTGTAAAAGTTTTAATAAAAAACAATTTTCATCGTACTTTATTCTTTATTTTTGATCTTTATGAAAAAATATAAAATTTTAGCATTCGTAATTGTGCTGATTTATTTTAGCCAATCTTTTTTCCTTTCTTACGGTGGAATAGGAGCAGATAGTTTGTCTTATTTTGGTATTGCTGCAGATTTTCCAAATCCAGAAACGAATCTTTTTCCTTTAGGATTTCCGTTTTTAATTCATTTGTTTCATCAGATTTTTCAAGATTATTTTTGGGCTACAAAGTTTTTGACATTATCAATGGTAGTTTTTGTCTTATTGTTTTCTTGGTTCAAGAAGTTTTATTTTAAAGAAACGGTTTTGCTATTTTGTGGAAAAACATTGTTTTTTGCATTTGTAAATATTGGTTCAGAAGGTCCATTTTTATTTTTACTGTACTTTTTAATCTATTTTATACATCAAATTTTTAACGAAAATAAGAAGCTA
Source organism: uncultured Frigoriflavimonas sp. (assembly GCA_964292185.1). GTDB lineage: Bacteria > Bacteroidota > Bacteroidia > Flavobacteriales > Weeksellaceae > Frigoriflavimonas. Next base: position 7,202 of record CAXYUO010000072.1, on the reverse strand, counting down.
TATTTTTCAGTAATTGCAGCTTCTCTAATAATAGTATTATTGTTTACCGTAAGATATTCTGCAATATATATATGGTTAGGAATTGTAGTTTTTACGATAATATTGATTTTAAAATCAAAAGAAAAGTTTTTATTAAAGCCAATGATTTCTTTAATACTAATTTCAGGATTTGGGATATTTGCTTATCTACTCATGAATTATTTCGTTTTCGGAAGTTTCACGGGAGAAAATTTACGAGGAAAACCAGCCGCTTTTTATCCGGTTTATATTTTTCGAGATGTTATGGGAGTTGTGAATGTTGCGAACCCATTTATTGGGATAAAACCTGCAAGTAATGGCTTTGGAAGTTTGGCTTTTCAATTTATATTGATGATTATTGATTTTGCATTGATACGATATTTCTATAAATTAGTAAAGAAAAAAGGAGCCGAAATTAATTTCAATTTTCACCAATTGTTGTGGATTTTAGCAGGAGTTTATAGTTTTTCGCTTTTAATTTCAGGGTATTTTCAACAAATAGAGGAGATGAATGTTCGTATGCTTGCTGCTGCTAATTTTTGCCTATTCTTTTCATTTTTAATAATTTATTTTAAAAATTTAAAATCGGATAAAATTATATTTCTTTTATCTTGTTTTTTTCTATTTTTTCTTACTTTATATAATTTAAAAATACCAGTTTTTTATTTAAAAAGCAGAGCCGAGATTGCTAAGCAGATGCCGAAATTTGAAGATAAAAAGTATTTATTTAATGATGAAAGAGATCAAGTTAAAACTACAAGTTATATTATTCCAATTATCAATAAATCATTTAATTACAAACACACTAATTCTCAAATTGGAGAAATAAAACAAAGTATTTCAGGTTCTTTAAATCCAAAAATAAAATGGTTGAAATATGATACTATTCCTAATAAAAATGAAGTTTTATATACTTCAGAATTGAAATTAAATGATTGAAAATCTTGAAATTTTATACTTTAATAATTTTTTATTTGCAATATACTATTGTAGATAGAAAAATTATTCATACTTTTGCACACTAAAATAAAAAGCAATTAAATGCCTACTATTCAACAATTAGTTAGAAAAGGAAGAGTCGCACTTACCAAGAAGAGTAAATCGGCTGCCCTTGAATCTTGTCCTCAAAGACGAGGTGTATGTACAAGAGTATACACCACAACTCCTAAGAAACCAAACTCTGCACTGCGTAAAGTAGCGAGAGTAAGACTTTCAAACGGTAAAGAAGTCAATGCCTATATTCCCGGCGAAGGACATAATCTTCAAGAGCACTCGATAGTATTGGTACGCGGAGGAAGGGTGAAAGACCTACCGGGAGTACGTTATCACATCGTAAGAGGTGCATTAGACACAGCTGGTGTGAGTGGAAGAACGCAAAGACGTTCTAAATATGGTGCAAAAAGACCAAAAGAAGCTAAAAAGTAATCATTAATTATTAAGGTACAAAACAATGAGAAAGACAAAAGCAAAAAAAAGACCGTTGTTACCGGATCCAAAATTTAATGATCAACTGGTAACGAGATTTGTGAACAATCTAATGCAAGACGGTAAAAAATCTATTTCTTTTAAGATTTTTTATGATGCAATGGAATTGGTAGAAAATAAAAAAGGAGAAACTGAAAAAGGTGCTCTAGAAATCTGGAAAGATGCATTAACTAACGTTATGCCTCACGTAGAAGTACGTTCTAGAAGAATAGGTGGTGCGAATTTTCAAATTCCTATGCCTATTCGTGCTGATAGAAAAATTTCTATGGCTATGAAGTGGTTGATCAAATATTCTAAACTGAGAAATGATAAATCTATGGCTCTTAAATTAGCTACAGAAATCATTGCAGCAGCAAGAGAAGAAGGAGCAGCTTATAAAAAGAAATCTGACACCCATAAAATGGCAGAAGCTAACAAAGCTTTCTCCCACTTTAAATTTTAAGAAATGAGTAGAGATTTAAGATACACAAGAAATATTGGTATTGCCGCACATATTGATGCTGGTAAAACTACTACCACAGAAAGAATATTATTTTATACTGGTGTAAACCACAAAATTGGAGAAGTACATGATGGTGCTTCTACAATGGACTGGATGGAGCAAGAAGCAGAAAGAGGTATTACAATTACTTCTGCTGCAACTACTTGTACTTGGAATTTCCCAACTACACAAGGAAAAGCTTTACCAGAAACTTTACCTTACCACTTTAATATTATTGATACACCAGGACACGTTGATTTTACGGTAGAGGTGAACAGATCTTTAAGAGTTTTAGATGGTCTTGTATTTTTGTTTTCAGCAGTTGATGGTGTAGAACCACAATCTGAAACCAACTGGAGATTAGCTGATAACTATAATGTTGCAAGACTTGGTTTTGTAAACAAAATGGACAGACAAGGTGCAGATTTTTTAATGGTTGTAAACCAAGTAAAAGAAATGTTAGGTTCTAATGCAGTTCCTATCGTTTTACCAATCGGTGCAGAAGAAACATTTAAAGGTGTTGTAGATTTAATTAAAAATAGAGCAATCGTTTGGGATGAAGCAGGACAAGGTGCAACTTATGAAGTAGTGCCAATTCCTGAAGAAATGAAAGCGGAAGTTCTGGAATACAGAGAAAAATTAGTTGAAGCTGTTGCAGATTATGATGATACTTTGATGGAGAAATTCTTCGAAGATCCAGATTCTATTTCAGAAGACGAAATCAATGAAGCTTTGAGAAAAGCAACTATTGATTTATCTATAATCCCAATGACTTGCGGTTCTTCTTTCAAAAACAAAGGTGTTCAGTTTATGCTAGATGCCGTTTGTAAATATCTTCCTTCTCCAATGGACAAAGAAGGTGTAGTAGGAACAAACCCGAAAACAGACGAAGAAGTTCTTAGAAAACCAAGTGTTAAAGAACCTTTCGCAGCTTTAGCTTTTAAAATTGCTACCGATCCTTTCGTAGGAAGATTGGCGTTCTTTAGAGCTTACTCTGGAAGATTAGATGCTGGTTCTTATGTTTTAAATACACGTTCAGGCGATAAAGAAAGAATTTCTCGTATTTATCAAATGCATGCTAACAAACAAAATCCTGTTGAGTATATTGAAGCAGGAGATATTGGAGCAGCTGTAGGTTTTAAATCCATAAAAACTGGAGATACATTGTGTGATCTTGATCATCCAATCATTCTTGAGTCAATGATTTTCCCAGATCCAGTTATTGGTATCGCGGTAGAACCTAAGACTAAAGCAGATCAAGATAAAATGGGGAACGCTTTGGCAAAATTAGCCGAAGAGGATCCAACTTTCCAAGTGAAAACGGACGAAGCTTCTGGTCAAACGATTATTTCAGGAATGGGTGAACTTCACCTTGATATTCTTGTAGATCGTATGAGAAGAGAATTCAAAGTTGAAGTTAATCAAGGAGAACCTCAAGTAGAATACAAAGAAGCACTTACACATACTGCACAACACAGAGAAGTTTACAAAAAACAATCTGGTGGTAGAGGTAAATTTGCTGATATTGTTTTCGAAATTGGTCCTGCAGATGAAGATAAACCAGGTTTAACTTTCGTAAATGAAATTAAAGGTGGTAATATTCCAAGAGAATTTATCCCTTCTGTAGAAAAAGGTTTCAAAGATTCTATGAAAAATGGTCCTCTTGCAGGATTTGAAGTAGAAGCAATGAAAGTTACTTTGAAAGACGGTTCTTTCCACGCGGTAGATTCAGATGCATTATCTTTTGAATTAGCAGCGAAAATGGGATTCCGTTCTACAGGTAAAGCAGCGAAAGCAGTTATCATGGAACCTATTATGAAAATGGAAGTTGTAACTCCAGAAGAATATATGGGAGATATCGTAGGAGATTTGAACAGAAGAAGAGCAACTGTAAACGGAATGGACGATAGAAACAATGCTAAGATTATCAAAGCAAATGTTCCATTATCAGAAATGTTCGGTTATGTTACATCACTTCGTACACTTTCCTCTGGTAGAGCAACATCTACAATGGAATTTGATAGATACGAAGCAGCTCCAACACACGTTGCCGAAGCTGTGATTACAAAAGCAAAAGGATAATCTTACTAAATTAAATTAAAATGTCACAAAGAATAAGAATAAAATTAAAATCTTACGATTACAATTTAGTAGATAAATCTGCTGAAAAAATCGTAAAAACTGTAAAAGCTACTGGTGCTATCGTAAACGGACCAATTCCGTTGCCTACACACAAAAGAATTTTCACAGTTTTGAAATCTCCACACGTAAACAAGAAAGCAAGAGAGCAATTCCAAGTGTCTGCACACAAAAGACTAATGGATATCTACTCTTCTTCTTCTAAAACGGTAGATGCACTAATGAAATTAGAGCTTCCATCTGGAGTAGATGTAGAAATTAAAGTATGATGAAAGAGATGGAAGATGGAAGACGAAAGTCCGAAGTTTTTTAGCTACATTCAACTCAATAATTAATCCCCTTTCGCAAGATTGGGGATTTTTTCTTTGCCAAAGTTCTGAATCTTAGGTAAAGTTTTTATTTAGAATCGTTACAAATAGAAGTTGTTTTTAATTTTTTTTTAAAATAAAGTTGCATAATTTTAATTTAGTTGCTTATTAACCAAACCATAACTAAATAAAATAAAATTATTGATTCCAAAAATTTAGCAAAAAGCAATTCCAAAACTTAGTTTTGGCTACATTATTTTTGGTTATAATTAAAAAAAATAAAACACATATGAAATCGCCATTTACAAATATTGTAAATTCAAATTTCACCAAATTTTATCTTTTTATGGATAAGGAGCAATTTCTACTTCCAAACCATCTATTTCTGAGGTGATAGGAATTTGACAACCTAATCTGCTGTTTTCTAATACGTGAAATGCTTCCCCAAGCATTGCGTCTTCTTCATCTCCCATTTCTGATAGCTTTTCTGCACCTTCTACAACGTAAACTTGGCAAGATGCACACATTGCCATTCCACCACAAACACCAACTTGACCTTCTTCTGCCAATTCATAAGATCGGATAACTTCCATCAAATTCATAGACATATCTGTAGGAGCTACAATTTCGTGTAGTACACCGTTTCTATCGGTAATTTTTAAATTGATGTCTTGCATATTTAAGTACTAATTTATAATTAAAAAATTTATAATTAAAAGATTATCAACGCTTTATAATCAAAAAACATATCATTAAATCTTTCTAATTACTTATTTTCGAGATATTTTTATTTTTTCAATAGTGCAGATGAAACCGTAAATATTCCAAAATCATCTATTAGCATATTTTGTTTTTCTATGGCATTAAACTTCATTAGTCTATCCAGTTCTTTTTGTGAACGGCGTCTCATTACCCAATCTGTATTTTGGTGACTATTGAGAACATAGGCAATCATTTTCAGTTGTGGATGCCACGGTTGTCCGGTATAGATTACGAAAGATTTTGTTTCGGCAATAGAATTTACTCCAGAAAGTGCTTTGCAAACCATTTCATTATCACCGAATAATTCTAAAATACCAGAAATAATAATGATATTGGGTTCAAAATCTATTTTTCTATAGGTTTCTGGATCAAAGCAATCAAAATTGGTGAATCTTATTTTTTGTAAATTTTTTGACTTTATTACACTTTCGCCAACTTCAATATTAGATTGTATAAACTCATTGATGACGATTTCTGCAGCTGGATATTTTTCTTTTACATCAAAAAGATAGTTGCCTGTTCCGCCAGCAAGATCTAAAATTTTAATATCTAGACCTTGTTTCTGCAATTTTTCAATATTTTGATCCAAAAGTTGAAGCAAATGTTGTTTCCGAATTCGGATTCCCTTCCATCCGATGGCTTCCAAATAATTTTTATCCATCATTTTTCCGAAAGGTCCTTTTCCTTTTGGCGAATTATGATACACGTAATCTAGTGAAATCCCAGAATCGAAACCATATTTTAAACCGATTGCCATTCCATCGCTTATTTTCCCAATTTTGTTAAGAGACCATTTTTGAAATTTATAATTGAAATTGTTCCCTTCTTTATTTTGCAAACTTTCATGTTCTTTTATGGTAAACGAATCTGGTTTTATGCTCAATTCTTTTGGTTTTTGAAGGAAACATTTTTCTGCAAAATTCTTTATTTTTCCGTACACATTTTCTCTATCTTTTTCAAACAAAATTCCATGAAAAAAATCGGGCAATACTTCCAATGTTTTTAGGTCGGTATCTAAACGATCAAAAAATATTTTCTGATTTTCATTGAAAACTACTTTATCTTTTTCTGCAGATAAAATTAATGTTGGAGTGTCTATTGCAGCTGCATCTTCCACTATTCTTGTTCCCGCTTTCGCAAGATCTATCAAAAGTTCTGCATCTATTGATCTGGTAATGAGCGGATCTGTATCATAGGCTTTTTGTTGCTCTACATCGTGCGTAAGCATTGTAGATTTCACATAACTTTTGATGATGAGTCCTTTTTTTAATTTTGTACCAAGAGTAATCATTTCATTTGCAAAAGGAACAATTAAATTTATCTTAAAAGCAGGTGCAAGTAAAGCCATTCCTGCAATTTCTGGAGCAAAATCATGAATCCAAGCTGCTGCAATTACGCCACCAATACTATTGGAAAGCACAAATAAGTCTTGATTTTGAAGGCTGTATTTGTTTTTTAAATAATGATTAAAAGCTTCTAAATCTCTCACGTAATCCATGAAAATGGAGGAATTTGCAGTTTTGGTATTTCCATGTCCTCGCAAATCAAAAGCGAATAGATTATAATTAGCAAACAGAGGAGATTCTGCGATTTCATTTAATCTACCAGAATGTTCATGACCTCTATGTATAATAATGATACTCTTTTGGGTAGGAGAAAAATTCCATTCTCGGTAGAAAAGTTCACTACCATCAAAACTATAAAAATGTCCTGTATTCATATTTGTATTTTATTTAAAAATTCGTGTAAATGCTTGTGTATTTGCGTATGTTTATTTGCTTTTGAAACCAATGCTATCGCTTCTTCTGTGGGTAAAGATAAAATATTTTTCACTACCAAAATTCCTATTACTGCACTTCTGGAGTAGCCCATTGTGCAATGAATTAAAATTTTCCCTTGCTTTGGAAGCTTTTTATATTACTCTGTAATTTCTAAAACTAATTTTTTGGTTTGTTCTGTATTATATGTTCCGATGTCTAAAAATGGATTACAAAAATAATAGGCTTCTT
>CAXYUO010000071.1:0-11608 GCA_964292185.1 uncultured Frigoriflavimonas sp. | reverse complement strand
ACCTTTTGAAAAATCTCAAATCGGATCTTCTGCAATGGCTTACAAAAGAAATCCAATGCGCAGTGAAAGAATTGGAGCACTTTCCAAATTTGTAATGTCACTTTCTGCAAGTTCGGCAAATGTGGCTGCTACACAATGGTTTGAGCGTACTTTAGACGATTCTGCCAACAAAAGATTGGCTATTCCACAAAGTTTTTTGGCGGTAGATGCAATTCTCTTAATCTGGGATAATGTGATGTCTGGTTTGGTAGTTTATGAAAATAGAATTCACAAACACATCATGGAAGAATTGCCGTTTATGGCAACAGAATACATCATTATGGAAGAAGTGAAAGCTGGTGGAGATCGTCAGGAAATCCATGAAATTATTCGTGTACATTCTATGGAAGCCAGTAAAAAGGTGAAAATGGAAGGTAAAGAAAACGATCTTTTAGAAAGAATAATGGGTGATGATACTTTAAAATTAGATAAATCTAAATTACAAGAAGTGCTGAATCCTAAAAATTTCATCGGTTTCGCACCAATTCAAACCGAAGAATTTCTAGCAGAAGAAGTTCAACCGATTTTAGATAAATACAAAGATTTGTTGGGCTTGAAATCTGATTTGAAAGTTTAGAATATTAGAATTAATTCAGGATTTTTTTACAGAAATATTATTTGTAAATTATACAATGTAAATCAATATACGAGAAAATGATAGCCGAAAAGACATTAAATAAGACTTTACATATTGCGAAATTTTCTAAAAAAGATGAGTTTTATACACAACTTTCAGATATAGAAAGTGAACTTCAACATTACAAAGAACATTTTGAAGGAAAGATAGTATTTTGTAATTGCGATGATCCCCGAAAAAGTAATTTTTTCAACTATTTTGCTTACAATTTCGAGAGTTTAGGACTGAAAAAACTCATAACTACTTGTTTTAAAAATCAAGAAAAAGATTTATTTGCAGAAGAAGATGCTGAAAATGCTGTATTTCTTGAATACGAAGGTGATAAAAATGGTAATAAAATTCCAGATGCAGAAGAAATTGGAATAAATTCCTTAATAGAAGATGGAGATTTTCGCAGTCAAGAATCAATTGAACTATTAAAAAAGTCTGATATTGTAGTAACAAATCCACCTTTTTCGTTGTTCCGAGAATATGTTGCTCAATTAATTAAATACGATAAGAAATTTCTTATTATTGGAAATATAAATGCAATTACTTATAAAGAAATATTTAAACTAATTAAAGAAAATAAAGCTTGGTTAGGAATAAATATGGGAAGAGGAATTTCTGGTTTTATAGTGCCAGAACACTACGAATTGTATGGTACAGAAACTCGTATTGATGATTTAGGTAATAGAATTATTTCACCAAATAATTGTTTGTGGTTAACGAATTTAGATACCTTCAAAAGGCATGAAGATATTATTCTGACTAAAAAATATTACGGCAATGAAAGTGAATATCCTTTATTTGATAACTATAATGCTATTAATGTAAATAAAACCAAAGATATTCCGATGGATTTCGCAGGAGTGATGGGTGTTCCAATTACATTTTTACATAAGTTCAATCCTGAACAATTTGAATTAATTAAATTTAGAAAAGGTAATGACGAAAAAGATTTATCTATAAAAGGTAAATGTCCGTATTTTAGAATTTTAATTAAAAATAAAAGACTGTATTAATTTCAAGATTAAATAAATGAAGAAAAAACAGTCAGACCGATTAAGAATTGAAAAAGTAAGAGGAGAAGGTCCAAAAGAAATATTTGGTGAAAAAGCCTTAAAGCACGATACTAATGTAAATGATTTTTCAAAAGTTGTTTTTGAAAATATAAAGAAAGACTTTCCAAAACTTGAATTTCGTTTTAGAAAAAATTTGCAAAAAAAAGAAATTAATGAAAAATTAAACTCGATTGACTCAAGATTAGGAGTAACAATATTTGTAACAAAAGGACAAATAAGACCAGATGGTGGTATAATTGAGGTTAAAGATAAAGACGGTAAATGGCGAATTATTTTAGTCTGTGAAGCAAAACATCAAGGTAAAGACATTGAAAATATCAGCAAGGGACTTTTAGTTGGTAAAAATAACGACCAAGATTTTATGTTAGCCGGAAATGCAATTGAACGTTCTCATAAAAATATCAATGAGGTAAGGAACATAATGATTGATGAAAAACATTTTCCTTATATTTTATTTTTACAAGGTTCAAACTTTCTTACTGAAGCAATCACAGTAACAAGACCAGATGGAACAAAGGTCATTTTGAAACACGACGCTGGTTCATTAAACAGAATTGACAGATTAACTGCATCTAATTATAGTTTACCAATCAACCAAAATAATTGTGAAAATATGTATATTTCTATTGAAGAAAAGTCTGTAATGTTACAAGCAGTTTCAATTTATGCAAATCCTTTTGAGTGGACGATTGAAGAAATGTTGCCAATAATGATGGATGTTGCAAAGACTTCATTAGGAATTTTAGGCTTGATGAAATAAAAATTAGCAGAAAATTTTATATTTATTGATAAATTTAAAAGTATAAACAAAATTTTCAATTACAAATTAAATAAGAACAAAGTCTTGGACCTCGGTTCTCGGCTCTTAAATCTGCAACAATATGAACAAAATAATTTTCGTAGAAAGCAATAAAATTTTGAATATTAGACAACAAAATTTGAATAACTTTTTTATGAAAGAATTGAATAAATATTAACTATTACAGTGTTTATATTCGGATTACTTTGTCAAAGATTTTATCTTTGCCGATGTTTAATAAAAAAAAAATAATAAAAAAAATATGAAATTTATCCTTTCCCTTGTTTTTTACTTTTTTTTCCCATGTTTTGTTTTATCCCAAAGTTTTGGAGGTCAAAAAAAAGGAATTTTAAGTAAAGAAGAATTTACAGCTTTAAAAGAATTTTTAGCAGAAAATAATCTACAGATAAAAGATTCCATTTTTATTAAATATGATTTTAATAAAGAAAATTGTTGGAATAATTTAGACTCAACAAATGATGAAAATATTAATAAGGTAAAATCAGCGTTTCAAAAGCAAATAATTGATTTTAATAATAAGCACAAAAATGCTATTGCTTATAATTTTAGAGAACCAGGAAATAGAGTAAATAAAGTTAAATTATGGGATGATTCCATCATTATTGATGATCAATTATTTTTAAAACAACTTTTATTTAATAAAAAGAAACAATGTGGTAGTTCTGTGCTTATTAATAAAGATGGTACTTTTCTCATGAATTTTGGAGATCCACATTTTAATTTATTAAATATAACAAATAAGAAAAGTTTACCAATTAAATCTAAATAAAATTTAATGTCTATAAAAAGAATTTTCGTAGAAAAAAAAGAAATATTTGATGTAGAAAGTGCTAAATTTTATTAAATGAATCAAAAATTTATATTTTGCTAAAAATATTAATTTTGAAAATGATAGTTTTCGTTGAAAATTTATAAATATGGAAGAAGAAAATCAATTTTTGAACGTTGATAATTCATTGTTGGAGAGCATTAAATCTATTGTTCTCGCAGCAAGAGCAAACATTTATCAAAAAGTGAATAGAGAATTGGTGCTTACTTATTGGCAAATTGGCAAAGAAATAGTAGAAACAGAGCAAAGAAATAATATAGATAATCAAACTTCAAGGCAAATAATTCTTCAACTTTCCAAATTACTGACCAAAGAAATTGGAAAAGGGTTTTCTCGTTCCAATCTGTTTAATATGAGGAAGTTATATGTAGAATATCCTGTCCAGACATTGTCTGGACACTCAAACAATGAATCTGTCCAAGCAATGTCTGGACACTCTGATTTTAAAAATTTAGAAATACCATTTCTGCAATTATCTTGGTCTTTCATTTGTGAATTATTAATTATTGAGGATAAGAATAAACGAAACTTTTATGAAATCGAAACGAGAAATTCAAATTGGACAATTCGGGAGCTCAAAAGACAGATAAATAGTTCTTTGTACGAAAGACTTTTATTATCTCAAGGCAAATCTAACAAAGAAAAAGTTTTAGAATTATCTAAAAATGGGCAAGAACAGAATAAACCAGGAGATATTTTGAAAAACCCTTATGTTTTTGAGTTTTTGGGAATCCCAGAAAACAAACCCTTGCTTGAAAAAGATTTAGAAGGAAAACTAATCCGTCATATCGAAGATTTTCTATTGGAATTGGGTAGAGGATTTATGTTCGTTGGTTCACAGCAAAGAATCACCATAAATAATACTCATTATTATGTAGATATGGTTTTTTACAACAAAATTTTGCAATGCTATATATTAATAGAACTTAAAACTACAAAATTAAATATTGCAGATGGTGGACAATTAAATACATATCTCAATTATTATAAAACTGAAGTGAATGACATAAATGATCTTCCACCAATCGGAATTATTTTATGTGCAGAAAAGGATGAAATCACAGCAGAATATATTTTGAGTGGGTTTGAAAATAATCTTTTCGCCTCAAAATACACTACAGTTTTACCAGATAAAGAAAAATTAATACAAGAAGTAGAAATGGTAATGAATAAGTAAATTTGAACAATTTATAGTTTATTACAATTAAAAAAATATCTAAACAAACAGTCTTGAAACCTAACGAAGTGGTTCGATGAAATCAATCTTGTTTCTCGGCTCTTGAATCTCAATAAATATGAACAAAAGAATTTTCGTAGAAAAAAAAGAAATATTTGACGTTGAAAGCAACAAAATTTTGAAGCAAATTCAAGAGTTGTTTCCACAATTAAACCATGTAAAAGTGTATAATATATATGATGTACTTGGTTTAGAAGATGCACATTTTGAGGAAGTTGTAAAAAATACTTTCGCAGATCCAGTTGTAGATATCGTTCATCAAGAAAATCCAGCAAAATTTTCTTTTTTTGCAATGGAATTTTTGCCAGGTCAGTTTGATCAAAGAGCCAATTCTGCCGAACAATGCATCGCACTTTTAACAGGAAAAGATGATGTGAAAGTTCGCAGTGGAAAATTAATTGAAATAGAAAATGCCACAGATTCTGAAATTTCAGAAATCAAGAAAATTTTAATTAATAAAGTAGAAAGTCAGGTCAAAAATTTAGATATTCTAGAATTCCCAAAAGAAAATCAACCAAAACCAGTTATTTCTCATACAGGTTTCATAGATTTTAATGAAAATGAATTAAAGAAATTCTACAATACTCACGGTTTTTCTTTTGGTTTAGACGATTTAAAATTTATTCAAAATTATTTTAAAACTGAAAATAGAAATCCTACCGAAACAGAATTAAAAGTTTTAGATACCTATTGGAGCGATCATTGCAGACATACCACTTTTGAAACGGAACTAACTGATATTCAATTTGATGGTCAGTTTAAAGAAACTTTAGAAACCCTTTTTAATGATTATTTAGAAAAAAGAAAATTTCTAGGAAGAACAGAAAAACCAATTTCTTTGATGGATTTGGCAACTGTTGCTGCAAAATATTTCCACAAAACTGGAAAGTTGGATAATTTGGTAATTTCTGACGAAATTAACGCTTGTACTATCGAAATTGAAGCAGAATTTGACGGTAAAAAAGAACCTTATTATTTATTGTTTAAAAATGAAACCCACAATCATCCCACAGAAATTGAACCTTTTGGTGGAGCTTCCACTTGTTTAGGTGGTGCAATTCGCGATCCTTTGTCTGGTCGTGCTTTTGTATTTCAAGCGATGCGACTTTCTGGTGCAGCTAATGTTTTAGAGAATATTTCTGAAACTTTACCCGGAAAATTACCGCAAAAAACAATTACAAAACAAGCTGCAAACGGTTTTTCTTCTTATGGAAACCAAATTGGTTTGGCTACAACAATGGTCAGCGAAATTTACCATGAAGGTTACAAAGCAAAACGCATGGAAGTTGGTTTTGTTGCAGGTGCAGTTCCGAAATCTTGGGTGAAAAGAGAGCAACCAGAAAATGGAGATATTGTAATAATTTTGGGTGGTGCAACTGGAAGAGATGGAGTTGGAGGTGCAACTGGAAGTTCTAAAGAACAAGACGAAACCTCTATTGAAACGCTTTCTACAGAAGTTCAAAAAGGGAATGCAGTAGAAGAAAGAAAAATTCAACGTTTATTTAGAAATCCAGAAGTTACGAGATTAATCAAAAAATCTAATGATTTTGGAGCAGGTGGAGTTTCTGTTGCGATTGGAGAAATTGCAGATTCTTTAGAAATAAATTTAGATGTTTTACCAAAAAAATATGAAGGATTAAACGGAACTGAACTCGCCATTTCTGAATCTCAAGAGAGAATGGCAGTTGTGATAGAAGCAAAAGATAAAGACAAATTTATTCAGTTTTGCCATGAAGAAAATATTGTAGCCGTACAGATTGCAAAGGTCACAGACTCTGGAAGAATGCAAATTTTCTGGAAAAACGAAAAAATTGTAGATTTAAGTAGAGCATTTTTGGAAACCAACGGTTGCAAAAAATCGCAAAATGTTATTATTGATGATTTAGCAAAAATAACTGAAGAAAATTTAGAATTTAATAAAGAAAATTTCCTGAATGTTTTAGCATCTAAAAATGTAGCTTCACAAAAAGGATTGGTAGAAATGTTTGATGCATCTGTTGGTGGAACTACCGTTGCAATGCCATTTGGCGGGAAATACCAACAAACTTTGATGGAAGGTTCTGTGCAAACATTACCGATTTTGGGTGCAAAAAATATAGAAACTGCAAGTTTTGCAAGTTGGGGTTTTGATGCAGAAATTTCTGAAAAAAATCCATTATTGGGAGCAAGTTTTGCTGTGATAGAAAGCGTTGCGAAAATTGTAGCAATGGGAGGAAATTACAAAAACATTCGATTGAGTTTTCAAGAATATTTTGAAAAATTGGGTGAAGATTCTGCGAAATGGGGAAAACCTTTGGCTGCACTTTTAGGAGCTTTTGATGCTCAAATTAATTTTGAATTGGCTGCAATTGGCGGAAAAGATTCTATGAGTGGAACATATTTAGACATCAATGTGCCACCAACTTTAATTTCTTTTGCTTGTGCAAACGGCGAAAAATCTAATGTTATTTCCCCAGAATTTAAAAAAGCTGGGAATTTCATTTATCATTTTCAACATAAAACACTGGAAAATGATATGCCAAATTATCAACAATTAAAACATGTTTATGATTTTGTGCATCAACAAATTCAAAATAAAAAAATAATTTCTGTAAAAACGATAAAAGAAGGTGGAGTTGCTGTATCATTAGCAAAAATGAGTTTTGGAAATAGAGTAGGAGCAGAAACTTGTATTGATGAAAATTTATTATTATTAAAAAATATTGGAAGTTTAATTGTAGAATCCACAGAATTGATAAATGATGCCAACTTCTATTTAATTGGTAAAACAAATAACTCCGAAATTTTGGAAATCAATTCTCAAAAATTCAACATTTTAGATTTAATTTCTGCCAATTCTTCTACTTTTGAAAATTTATTTCCAACGGTTGAAAAAGAGCAAATCGTAATCAATTTAAATACAGAAAGCAATACTTTTAAAAATAAAAATATTGAAATCATATCTCATAAAATAGCAAAACCAAGAGTTTTTGCACCTATTTTCCCTGGAACAAATTGCGAATACGAAACTCAAAACGCATTCTCAAAAGAAGGTGCAGAAGTGAAAAGTTTACCTCTTATCAACATCAATACTACTTCTTTGCAACAAAGTATAGACTCTTGGGTTGAAGAAATTAAGCAGTCGCAAATTTTGGTTTTTTCTGGTGGATTTTCTGCGGGAGATGAACCAGATGGTTCTGCAAAATTCATCGTAAATGTGCTGAAAAATGCAAAAATGAAAGAAGCAGTTCATCAATTTTTAGAAAAAGATGGAATGATTCTCGGTATTTGCAACGGATTTCAAGCTTTGGTAAAATCTGGTTTGTTGCCTTTCGGAAAAATTTCAGATTTAGATGAAAACGCACCAACTTTAGCCCACAATTCTATCGGAAGACATATTTCTCAAATGGTGAATGTGAAAGTTCTAAATGATGACAGTCCTTGGTTGAAAGGTACAAAAGGACAAACCTTTACCGTTCCGATTTCTCATGGAGAAGGTAGATTTATGGCTTCGCAAGATGTTTTGCAAGATCTTTTTGATAAGAAACAAATTGCTACACAATATGTAGATTTTGAGGGAAATATTACTCATGGAATGCCATTTAATCCTAATCAATCTTTGTTTGGAATAGAAGGAATTACCAGTGGAAATGGTAAAATTTTCGGAAGAATGTCGCATCCAGAAAGATATTCTGAAGGTTTATTTAAAAATATTCCTGATGCGAATTATCACAATATTTTCAAAAATGGAGTGGAGTATTTTAAGTAAATATTTTTAGAAGCTTTAATTAGTATATCTCTCGCAGATTTTGCGGATTTAGCCGATAATTATGAAAATTAAATCTGCCATATTTGTAAAATATGCGAGTTTTTTTTATATAAATAAGTAAATCTCTAAATTAAAAATCATTTAGTCTATAATTAAAAAAATATATGTTCCAGAGGAACAAAATCTGTGTAGAATTGCAAATATTGTAGTGAATTGCGTTCCAGAGGAACGCTATATTAATAAACAATAAAAATATATCGTTCCTCTGGAACGAATTTTTGGAACGATAAAATTTCTACACAGATATGATTCCTCTGGAATCAATAATTGAAAATTGAAGTATTTGTATCAATTTAGATCTTAAATTATGAATATTTGTAAATATTTACAGTTTCTAAATAAGTTCTAAAATATAAGCTCGATAAATAATAAAACCGACAATAACTGATAAAATCGCAGCCATCAAAACTGCTCCTGCTGCAATATCTTTAATGATTCCGATCTCTTTATTAAAATTGGGTTCTACAAAATCTGCCATTTTTTCTATCGCCGTATTTATTAATTCTAATGCCATAACAGAGAAGCAAAGCATCAGAATTATTGCTCTTTCAATGATAGTTGTTTTAAAATAAACCATTAAAAATAGATTTATTAACAATGCAATTATTTCTATTTGAAAATTTCGCTCTGTCTTCAAAACGAAAATAATGCCTTTAAAAGCGTTTAAAAAGGTCTGGAAAAGATTGTTTTTTTTCAATTTCTAAATTTATTGTTTACAAAGATACTTAATCAGCAATAATTTCATTAATATTTCAACTAATGTTTCCCTATTAAAAGTGTATTTCTTATATTTGTGAAATAATAAAACTTTATGAAATTTATCGTTTCAAGTGGAGAATTGCAAAAAGCACTACAAACAGTAGGCGGCGTAATTACCACTTCACAATCCAGACCAATTTTAGAAAATTTTCTTTTTGAATTGTCTGAAAATTTACTAAAAATAACTGCTTCAGATGGCGAAACCACATTAATCAATTCTTTGGAGGTGAAATCTGAAGAAGATGCAAAAATAGCAGTTCCAGCAAAGATTTTTCAAGATTTTTTGAAAACATATAACGAGCAACCTCTAACTTTGGTTGTGAAAGACAACGAAGAAGGAAGCGGACAATTATTAGAAATTTTAGATGAAAAAGATAATTTTTCTGTTGCTTTAGATAATGCAGAAGATTATCCTGAAATCCCTGAATTTGATGCTGCTCAAAGTGTTGTAATTCCTTCTGGAGTTCTTTCAGAAGCACTTACGAATACACTTTTTGCAACTAGTAATGATTCTCTAAGACCAGTGATGACGGGAGTTCTTTTCCAATTTGGAGAAAATGAAACCAATTTTGTTTCTACAGATTCTCACCGTTTGGTGGTTTACAAAAGAACGGATCTTATCGCAGAACCGATGGAATTTATCATGCCGAAAAAACCATTAAGTATTTTCAAAAATATTTTGGTGAATGCTAATGAAGATGTTTCTATAGAATTCAACGAAATAATGGCGAAATTCTCATTCGGAAATAATATTTGGATTTGTAGATTAATCGATGGAAAATATCCTAATTACAGTGCAGTAATTCCAAAAGAAAATCCTAATGTATTGACAATCAATAGAAACCTTTTGCTAAATGCAATAAGAAGAGCTTCTATTATGAGTAATAAATCTACTAATCAAGTTCGTTTCAAGCTTTCTGCAAATATTTTGCACCTTCATGCAGAAGATACAGAATATGCGAACAAAGCGGATATGCAAGTTCCTTGTGATTATAATGGTGATGATATCAACATAGGTTTCAGCTCTAAATTTTTAACAGAAATGCTTTCAGTTTTAACTTCAGAAGATGTTACAATGAAGCTTTCTCAAGCTAATAAACCAGGAATTTTTCAGCCTGTAGATGGTTTAGACGAAGAAGAAAATATCTTGATGCTTTCTATGCCAGTAATTGGAATGTAGAAATATCAATTTAAAAATATAAAAGACGCATTATTTTTGCGTCTTTTTTTATAAATGGAATTTCAAATTTTATTCTTTCTTAAAATTTCACGATATTTGCGACAAATCATTTTTAAGATGGGATTATGGGATTTAATCAAAAGATATGTAAATAAGGATAAAATAAATTATGAATCAGTAAATAGCGTTTCTACAAGTAATCCGATTTTACATATTTGGGAAGATAACTATTTAATGATTGAATTTATTTCTAATAAAAATTTAAATTATTTACATAAAGAAACTAAACGTATTTCAAATTGTGGAGCAGATAATTTTGATGGTTATGGATATACAGAAATAACTGAAATCAATCAAAAACCACAATCAACTAAAAGCCTCTTATTAGAATTTCAATTATTTCAAAGTAAACTTCTAGAATTAGGAATTTATGAAGTGAAAAAATTTATTTGTCAAGATGTTGGAATAGTTTTTAGTTCAGAAAAATTAAAGTATTTTGGTAATAGCGATTATGCAATTGGTTTTGATATTAATAAAAATAAAATAGAAAATATTTGGTACAATGGATTTATTAAAAATGAACTTGAAAGAGAGAAAGTAGCAAAATTTTTAAAATTTATTGGTGATAATTATAATTTTCTTGCTGTAAATTGGTTTCATTGCGAGGTTTATGATTTAAAAAATTCAACTGAAATCCAAAATTTTGTTAAAAATCTATGATTTTTTAGCTAATGTGTACTAAAGTTTACTTTTTTAAAAAGTATTCTAATGAAACTTATGTGTTAAAAATGTCCACCTCAAAAAAAATAAAATAGTAAAATGAAAATATCAGATTCTTGGTTGAAAAAATACATAACAACTGACATTACCACAGAAAAAATTTCTGAATATCTTACTGATATCGGACTTGAAGTGGAAGGTGTAGATGCAATAGAAAGCATAAAAGGAAGTTTGGAAGGCATTGTTGTAGGAAAAGTTTTAACCTGCGAAAAACATCCAAATGCAGACAAATTAAAGATTACCACAGTAGATCTTGGTAAAAATAATGTAGTGCAAATAGTTTGTGGAGCTCCGAATGTAGAAGCTGGGCAAACTGTTCCTGTTGCTACAATTGGTACCAAAATTTACAATGCTTCTGGAGATTTTTTTGAAATAAAAGAAGCCAAAATTCGTGGTGAAAAATCTGTAGGAATGATCTGTGCGGAAGATGAATTGGGTTTAGGAAAAAGCCATGA
>CAXYUO010000070.1:0-11671 GCA_964292185.1 uncultured Frigoriflavimonas sp. | reverse complement strand
GATATTTCTATCCTAGATTTAGGAGATGGAGTTTTCGAAGTATTATCTACAAACGGAGATACGCATCTTGGTGGTGATGATTTTGATGATGTAATTATCAATTGGATGGCAGATGAATTTAAATCTGAAGAAGGCGTAAACCTGAAAGAAGATGCAATTGCTCTACAAAGATTGAGAGAAGCAGCTGAAAAAGCAAAAATAGAATTGTCTTCTACTACACAAACAGAAATTAATTTACCATACATCACAGCTACAGCTTCTGGACCAAAACACATGGTAAAAACATTAACGAAAGCAAAATTTGAGCAATTGGCTGCAGATCTTGTAAGACGTTCTATGGAACCAGTTGCAAAAGCTCTAAAAGATGCTGGTTTAAGTACTTCTGATATTGATGAAGTAATCTTAGTTGGTGGTTCTACAAGAATCCCAGTTATACAAGAAGAAGTAGAAAAATTCTTTGGTAAAAAACCTTCAAAAGGTGTAAATCCAGATGAAGTAGTAGCAATTGGAGCTGCAATACAAGGTGGAGTTCTTACAGGAGATGTGAAAGACGTTCTTTTATTAGATGTTACGCCACTTTCTTTAGGAATTGAAACTATGGGATCTGTTTTCACAAAATTAATTGATGCAAACACAACGATTCCTACCAAAAAATCTGAAGTTTTCTCTACAGCAAGTGATAATCAACCAGCAGTTTCTATTAGAGTTGGACAAGGTGAAAGACCGATGTTTAATGATAATAAAGAAATAGGAAAATTTGATTTGTCTGATATTCCACCAGCACAAAGAGGTGTTCCACAGATTGAAGTTACTTTCGATATTGATGCAAACGGAATCCTAAGTGTTTCTGCGAAAGATAAAGGAACAGGAAAAGAACAATCTATCAAAATTCAAGCAAGTTCTGGACTTTCTGATGAAGATATAGAAAGAATGAAACGCGAAGCTGAAGAAAATTCTGTTTCTGATGCTAAGAAAAAAGAAGAAGTAGAATTGATTAACAAAGCAGACGGATTGATTTTTCAAACTGAAAAACAACTGAAAGAATTTGGTGAAAAACTTTCTGCTGACAAAAAAGCCGCAATCGAAACTGCACACGCAGAATTGAAAACAGCTTTTGAAGCACAAGATATGGAAAGTGTAAAAACCAAAACCGAAGCTTTAGACGCAGCTTGGATGGCAGCTTCAGAAGAAATGTACGCTCAAAACGGACAAGGTGCAGAACAAGCACAAGGAAATCCTGAAGGAAATTCTCAAACGGAGGACGTTCAAGACGCTGACTTTGAAGAGGTTAAGTAAATTTTGAATACTTTTAAATATTATTCCCCGAGTGAAAACTTGGGGATTTTTTTTAACTATAAACTGTAGTTTTATCAAACTTTTGTCTTTGGCAGAAAATTTGTTTATATTCGCTACGTAGATATACAACATGAAAACTAAAACAAATCCTAAAAAAAGTAGTCTTGCTACAAAAGCAAAAGCAGATAGACTCAACTGGAAGTTAACAGATACTGATAAAGTTGTGAAATTAAGCGATGCTAAAACAGTGAAATTTTTCAATCCATTTAAAAGAGTTTGGATTAACTTACCTTTATAGTAATGGAGATATACCCGATAAGAAATCATCGGAGAAGATATAAAGATGGGCAATTAATTGCTCATCTTTTTGTTTTTAAATCAACTAAATTAAATCCCATTTGACATATATAATTGAATGTGAAGTTTACAAACAAAATATTTTAGCACTCAAATTCTATAATAAAAATCATAGTCTTTCGGAAAAGAAATTCTCATTTTTAACTAATACTCATGAGATTTATTCTATAATTAATACTTGCATTCAGGTTATACCTATTTTAGAAGAAGAGCATATAGGTTGTTCGTTTGTTGCAATTGGAGCACAAGGAATTTCCCCAGATGGAAGACGAGAACAGATTGAAAGAACGCAACGATATTTGGCTTACAAAAAAATATTATTTGAGTTATTTAAAAATGCTTCAAGTTACAGCTTAATAGATTCTGATGAGCACTCAGCATTATTGATGATGAATATTTTAGAATTTATTGATGACGAAAATTTGAATGACGAAAACTTTAATGAAAAAGTCTTAAATAAACATGTTAAAATTATTGAGGTAATGGAATTAGAATTTTTAGAAATGCAAAATTTTAATAACAGAATTGCAATGCAAGAAGCTGACTTGAATAATGCAGATACACCGATTATAAGAAATAGAAAATATATTTTTAAAAAATAATCTAACCTTTTAAAATTTTAATATAAAACGCTGATTTCTTTTAAGTTAAATAATAAAGTGCTGTCATTGCGAGCAAAGCGAAGCAATCTTAAATAGAAATTCCCCGAGTGAAAACTTGGGGAATTTTTTTGTATTTTAAAAACTTAATGTACATAATATTAATCCCAGTTTGCTTTTGCATATAGAAAGTTGAAACAAATGATGTAGGTTTTTTTCGTTGAATAAATGGTTTGTAATCCAATACGCGATTTTAAATCTTGGAATTTTATATTTAGAGCCTGTTTAAATTATTTTTATAAAAAATTTAAACAAGCTCTTATAATTTCGCCAAAATAATCTAAGGTCTTTTTTATGGAATTTCTTTTATAATCTCTTTTAATTTTTTAGTTTCGTAAATCTTATAATTTCCTTTTTCATCAGAATAGATTAAATACGCTTGTAATTCTGGATGCTTTGCTAAAAATATTTTAGCTTTTTCTAATCCCAATACCAAAACTCCTGTCGCATTGGCATCAGAACTGATGCATTGTTTAGAGAAAATAGAAGCGCTTAATAAATTGTTTTTTGTAGGATAGCCAGTTTTTGGATCGATGTGATGCACATATTTAATACCATCTTCAATGATAAACCTTCTATAATTTCCAGAAGTAGCAATCGCCAAATTTTCTAATTTCACCACCGCTTTTAAAGGATTGGTGTCTTCTTTATTATCGATCGGCTTTTCTATACCAACTGTCCATGGTTGATTATCTGGCTTCAAATTACTTGCGTATACTTCGCCACCAATTTCTACAATAAAACTCGTTATTTTTTTAGATTTTAAGTAATCAGAAACTACATCTACAGAATATCCTTGTGCGAACGCATTAAAATCTAATCCCACTCTCGGATCTGTTTTTTTAATGTAATTTCCCTTTAAAATAATTTTTTCAAAACCTACAAACTGCATGATGCTATCAATGATTTGTTTTTCGATTTTCATTTTTCTTCCAGGTCCAAAACCATAAGCATTCACTAATGGATAAACGGTAGGATCAAATGCACCGTTCGTATTTTTCCATACTTCTTTTGCTTTTTTAAAACATGTTTTAAAATATTGATCTACTTTTACCCTTTTTTCGTCACGATTAATTTTAGAAATAATAGATTTCGGATTATAGGTAGAAACGGAAAGATCAAAATCTTGCAATATTTGATCAATTTCTGGCTGCAGATTTCTATTTTGCGAATCATAATAAGAGATATGATACGTAGTTCCTTGTGCAACTCCTGCAAGTTTTACCAATTGTTGCCCGTAGGTTGTACTGAATAATATAACAAAAAAAAGTTGAGCTAAGTTTTTCATTAATTTCGGATAATTTTAAGATTTATAAAGTTCCTCACAATAATTTAATATTAATTTCCTGTATAAAATTATACAAGAAATTAATATATTTAAATTACTCAAAGTTCTTTGCATTTATAAAAATGAAAAATTCTAGTTCTTAATTAATTTCTGAATCGGAAGTCTTGTTTTTTCAGATTTTAATTCTACAAAATACACACCGGATTTTAGGTCGGATATATTATAATTATCAGCTTTGCCGAGAGATTTTATAAATCTTCCAGACGCATCATATAAAACTACTTCATAAACAAGTTCGTTATTAGCAATCGAAAAATTATTGTTAACAGGATTAGGATAAATTTGATTATTCGATTTCGTGTTATTAACATCAACAGTAGCCAATGAAGAAGGAGTCCATGTTAAAGTAATCCCAGTAAAATTAGCATCTGCAGTAGGTGATTGTGAATCTATTGATGGTCCTTTTGTAAAGGTAAAATAGCGTTTTGCAGTACCTGAAGTTGCAGAATGTCCCCACGTTTCTTCTATTGCCACGCGATAAGTTCCGTCTGGAACTACTGTACCATTAGCACTACCGGAAACATTTTTCCCGTCCCAATTAAAACCTTTTGATGTAAATGTGGTAAGTGTAGCTCCAGTAGTTGCGTCAGTAATATTACAACCAGTAGTACCCAAAACAGCAGATGGATCTGCACAACCTGCAGCTGTTCCCCAGACTGTAAGGTGGTCATCTGTTCCACCACCTACATATCTCATTTTGGTTTTTACGAATGTTCCAGTAGAGGTTTCTACCCATGCTGCAAGAACATATCTACCATCTGTAACGTAATTTCCTGTAGTGTGTTTCGGAGTGGTAAAGGTAAAAGTAAGTGTCCCCGTAGTTTGAGCAAGTACGATGGATGAAAAGGATAAAAGCAACAATGCTAATCCTTTAAAATAGTTTTTTTTCATGATGATATTATTTATTGTTTATCTATTGTTTTTAGAAACTGAAATTGACCCAAATTTTGGAATTTTCTGTTATTTTTTGTTTTATTAAAGAAGGTATTTTGATGTTATAATCTTCTGGTTTTATCCCAAAAGTAGATGAGATGAGTATTTTTCCATTTTCTTTGGAAATTGTTACGGGCATTTTTATGTGTTTGGTAACACCGTGTAAAGAAAAATCGCCTTCTACCTCATAAGATTTCTTAGAATTGGTTATTTTGGTCACATCAAAATTTGCAATTTTACCAGTAAAAGCGGCTTTAGGGAATTTATCAGACTCCAAGTAGTTTTCATTAAAATGCTCTTCCATCAAAGGGATTTTAAATTTAAAACTCTTGATTAATGCTTGTATTGCAACAGCACCCGATTTACTATCCAATACAGCTGAAACCGAACTATTGGTCGCTGAAACTTCTTCTAAAGCACTTGCATTAGATGCTAAAAACTTCACATTTCCTGTTTTGGTAACTATTTTTTGTCCGAAAGCAAAATTGGTTGCTAAAATAATTGAGAACAGAAGGACTATTTTATTAAATGTTTTCATAAGTATATTTTTATTAATTTTTAAAGATCATATGTAATCGCCTTATCTTCATTGGTGTTGTTCACAAGATTTGTTAATGGCGATTTCATTGTAGTTTATTTAAAATTGTTATTATTTATTGCGGCATTCCTGCATCTTTCCAAGATTGTACTGTTTGTATTGTAGTTGAAGGTAATGGTCCAGTTGGTGGCATACTTCCATCATTTAAATCTTGTAAAATTAAATTAATGTTTGATTTCACATCGTCATAATTATCTAAATAAGGAGATTCTCCGCCATTTGGGGAATGACAACTTGTACAATTACTAGATAAAATTGTTTTGATACTATTGGTATAGGTAATATTTGCAACAGGAGGTCCTGAAATATCTTCGTAGGTTCTTGTATCACAAGAGAAGAAAACGGTAATACATACGATAAAAGAAATGATTAATTTTTTCATTTTTTATTTAAATTAAATAAGTTGTTAAAATACTCTGTACATGTTAAAACCAAAAAACACACCTCCTTTGCTAATGTCTCCAGAAGTATTAGTGAAGTATCCTACATCATTCATTCTTTGGCTATTAGAGAAAACAAGTTGGAAAATATGACCACCTGTATCAATATCTAAACCAACAGAAATGGGATTTTTATAGGTAGAAGAGCTTACTGGGTTTAATCTAAATCCGTATTCTCCGTTTACGCTCATTCTTTTGCTAATTTTCACTCTACCACCACCAGAAATTAATTGCATATCTTTAGATTCCAAAGTTGGATCTATTAAATTTTTATGAACCCAAATTCCTGCTAATTCTAAGGAAAATTTATCATTCACTTTTCGAGAAATTAATAATTGATTGGAGTAAGACAGTTTATCCTTAAACATAATATTAGGAAATACTGCTTGTTTCAAAGATGTGTCGAAATTTACTGTATTATAACCTACCAAAGTTACTGGAGAGCCATCTTCTTTTTGGTTGATGATGCGGTATTTTGTGGTAACTTCATATAATTTGGGGGTTAATCGAGATGCTCCAAAAGATAACCAATCATTCACACCATAAATCATTCCCAGTTTGGTAGTTGCTTTATCAAAACCAAAAAAATTATCAAAAAAGTCTACACCTTCTCCTCCTAAAGCTCCAAATCTGTGAGAAACAATAAGGTACAACTCTTTTTTGGCTGGAGTTTTGGTAGATTGCATATTGACAACCTGCAATGCTTTGAAAGCATTCGATGCATCTACAGTAATTTTTTGATCGCTATTTGCACTGTCCAAAGATTTCATGAGATCATCATTTTCTTGCGCAAAAGAAAATGCGAAAAATCCTAATAGCAAGATGCTAGTGCTTACTTTTTTTATATTCATAATTAATTATTTTATTTATTTTACTATAGAACATTGGTCTAGGTTTACAATTTCTAAAAGACTGTCATAGCCAACTAATCTACCCTTTAAGGAAACTTTATCTCCAATTTTTAAAGATTTTTCTGCCAAGGCGAAAGTGCAATCTACTCCATCGAAAGAAATAATAGTACCTTCCATACTAGTAATAATTCCATTTACAATCATGGCTTTACTTTGGTATTTTTGGGTTGCCGCAGTTTCATTTTTTACAAATTCTGCTTTTAATCCACCTGAAGTTGTGGTAAAATCTACAGCGGTAGTTTCATAATTTTTTACTCCGTAATGATAGGAGAAGTAGTAATAAGCACCATAAAGGGAGACTCCTAATAGAAGGATACCGATAATTATTTTTTTAAGCATATGGTTTGAACATTTAAAATTTAATAGAAAATCTAATTATTATTTAATAAATTAGGTGAAATAAGTTGATTGTAATTTTAAGAAAACACTCTTAATGTTGTTCCAGTGAGCGTAGTTTTATAAGTGGATAAATTTGTACTCGCAGGTCCGTTTGTAACGACACCAGAACTGCTAAACTTTGCACCATGATTTGGGCAAATAAAATTATTTCCAGACGCATTGTAATTCACATTTGTTCCTTGATGCGTGCAAGAAGCTGAAACAGCTAAGTAACTGCCGGTATTAGTTCTTGCGATTACAATTCCATTGGTTACCATAAAACCACCATTTGCAGCGAGACTTCCTGAAGATACATCTACATTAAAATCTACATTGGTTGGACTTGGAGTTACATTACCGTCTTCTTCTCGGCAACTGGTTACTAAACCTCCTGCTAAACACGCTGGTAAAACAACTGCTGCTGCAGCTCCAACTCCTGCTAATTTGAAAAATTCTTGTCTTGTCATCGTAATAATTTTTAATTAAAAACTCTATACTACTAAAACAATTGAAACATCAATCACCCTACCTAAAAAAGTGAAAATTTAAATAAAAAAAGCAAAAAGTATTGAAAATCAGATAGATAATATGTTGGGTAATTAGAAACTTACCCGGAAGGCAGCATTAATAGTTCTTGTAAGACCGAAAGATTTTACTTGTTCTATTTCGGTACTTTGTTGGTTTATTTGGTAATATTCATTAATTTCATTTTTTCTATTGAATATATTTAATAGAGAAACATTAAAATAATAATTCCAATTGCGATTTGTTTTGAAATGATAGGAAGCAGAAGCATCTACTTGAAAATACTTTTCGAGTGTTTTACCATTTGGCAGTGCAAAGTTTAAAACAGGATTATTGGGATTAGAAAAATTGATGGTTGTATCTTTAAGCTCGGTTTCGTGTTTCCCAGAATGCCATTTAGATCCCAAAGCAAATTTATATCTTTTTTTTTCGAAATTGCACCCAAAAGCTAATAAATGATTGATTTGAAAACTATTTTCAAAAACGGATGGAGTTAATGCTGGAAAATTATATTTGCTTTTCCCGAAATTATAATTGCTCCAAATCAAAAAATAGTTTATTTTTTTTTGCGCCAAAAATTCTATTCCTTTTACATCATAATTGCCCGAAGTTTGCACATACTGAAACTGGTTCTGAAAACCTTGGCTCGTAGTAGTTATCCCCAATACTTTTTTATAGTAGGTTTCAAAAGTCATGAACCAATTGTTTTGCTTATAATCTAAACCCATAGAAATTTGTCGGCTTCTTTGCACAGGAATGTCGGAATTGTTTGCCAAAACCCACCATCTGTTTTCCACCCCAAAAAAATCATTTTGCCGTTCGATTTGTTGAGAAATAATCTGGCTTTTCATTTCACCCAAAAAAATAAAATCAAGATTTTTATTTATTTCATAATTTAATTGTAATCTTGGTTCAACAATCATTTTACGAAATGTGGAAATATAATTCCCTCGTATTCCTGCATAAACATTAAATTTAGATGTACTATCATTGATCTTCGCTTCCGCAAAAATAGCATGTTCTGTAATGTCATTATTTGATTTTTTAAAAAAAGAAATAGACTTATCTTCTGAAACATTTTTCGTAGCAATTTTATTTAATTGATAACCAAAGTTCAACCCATATTTTTTATTCAATTGATAGTGATGATTTATCTTTAAACTACGATCATTTATTATATTTTCCTTGGTATTGTAACTGTATAAATCATAAATGTTTTCTATTTTAGAATCTAATTCGTATAAAGAGTTTGATAAATGTATTGTAGAGGTGTTTTTAGAATTCCAAACGCTTGTCCAAGTTGCATTTATCCCTAAATTTTTTTGGTAAATCGTGTTATTTATTAGATCATCTTCATCACCATCTTCACTCGCTTCAGAAGCATTTACTTTATCTCTCATGTTAATAAAATCAAAAGTTAAAAGGTTTTTTTTACCGATTTTTTGCACCAATTTGGTAGAAATATCATAAAATTTAAAGTCTTTATTTACAGAATATTCTACATTTTCATTTGTATTTAAATTGAAAATTGAGGTGTTTTGAAATGTTTTTTGGAAATATTTATTATAAGTTGGGGTGGTTAAAAATTCGGTAAAAGATTTTCTTGCGGCAACTTCTATAAAAGTGTTTTTTGTAATATTTACTTCTGCATACGCATCTACATTCAACATATTGAGGCCGAAACTATATTTGTTTTTATCAGAAAAATTGGCATCTGTAGAAATATTTACCACACTAGAAATTCCATCTCCAAAAAAAGCAGGACTTCCATTTTTAAAAATTTTAATATCATTAGATAAATAGGGATTTATGGTAGAAATTAGTCCAAAAAAATGTCCTGTTTGGTAAAGTTTAATGCCATTCCATAAAAAAAGATTTTGATCATTGGTACCGCTTCTCACATTGATATTAGAAAGACTTTCGTTCGCACTCGTAATTCCTGGTAGAAAAAGTATCGTTTGCAAAACATCAGGTTCTATCAATCCAGGAATAATTCCACCTTTTTTTGGCGATATTCCGTAAGAACCATCTTTGCTTTTTGAAATACTGCTAGAAATATAATGTTGGATAAAGACTTCATCAATTGATTTTTCCTTTTCATCTAACAGATATATGTTTTTTTCTGAGTTATTTTTTTCAAACTCCAATACTTGTAGTGTGATAAAATCTGGACTTTCTATTTTGTAGCCAACTGGTTTACTTACCATTATTTCAAAAAAACCATTTTTATCAGTACTTGTTTTTTCGCCATTTTCTAACAAAATAGTTGCGTCTGTAATTGGTGTATTATCTTTCTTGGCGATGATTGGTCCACAAATTCTCAATTTTTTTTCCGGTTGATGAATAGGAAAAATATTTTTCTTTATCTTTTCAAAAACCAGATGGGTTTTTTCTTCTAAATAAGAAATTTTATCAGTTACATTAAGATTTTTATCTGGCGGAGAAATAGAGATGTTTTTCAAATCGCTCTTCAAAAAGTTAAATGTTATTTGATGCTGGTTTTCAAGAGATTTTAAAACCTTTTCTATGGGCACAAAAGTATTTCTGTTTTGCGCATAAAAAATACCCACAAAAAATATTAAAAAAAGAAAAACAATAATTTTTCGAAGTACAATCATTTATTTTTTATCAAAAAAGAAAATTTTTCCGGCGCTTTTTCTATACTCTAAATGATAAGTTTTTGAAATGATGGAAAGTGCCATTTCTAAATTATCAGTTGGCAATTTCCCCGTAAACAATTCTTGTGAATTAGAATTTGAAACCATTTTGAGGTGATATGCTTTTTCTAATTGAGATAAAATAGCAACTAGTTTTTCATCTTTAAAGTCTAAAGAAATCACTTGTTCATAAGGGTTTTCTTCTTTAGTATAGGAGTTTTTTTCGATGCCATTTTCAAAATTTACACGCATCCCTTTCGTTAGAAAAATCTCTTTATTTTTATAATTTACTTTCACTTTTCCTTCAAAACAAACAACATTAAAATTATTTTCCAAAGATTGCACTTCAAACTGTGTTCCTACTACAGTTACGTTTCCTAAATCTGTAGAAACTGTAAATGTTTTGCCTTTTGTTACATGAAAATAAGCAATCCCTTCCAAATGAATTTTTCTATTAAACAACCATTGAAAATTATTGTAATTGGCAACTGAACTATTATTTAAAATCACTTTAGAATGATCTGGTAATAAAAATGTTTTGCTGGAAAATTGACCTGTAAATACTTTTTTTGCAGATAATAGATTGACAGTTATAATAGTAAGTCCAAAAATGGCAATAAAAATTGCAGCAATATTATAAAAACTTACGAATGGATTTTTTGGCTTTTTTACAAGTTTTTTTGCTTGTAATATGTTCGTTAAAATTTGATTTTCATCAAAATCATGTACAGATAAGTTTTTAGAATATTTTCTTATCTTTTCATAGGTTTCATAATCTGGATCAGCTTTAAATAATGCTAACTCTTCCTGAGAAAGCTCGTTATTAAGCCATTTTGCCAAAAAGTATTCTTTTTCCATATTTCTGGTTTGTTAATATAGAACAACCTCAATAGCTTTTACCCTACCTTATATTTTATGATCTATTTTTCTTAACTCCAAAAGAGCAAGGTGTATTCTTTTTTCAACTGCTTTTACACTTATTTGAAGTTCTTCTGCAATTTCACTGTATTTTTTTCCGTCTATTCTGTTCAATAAAAAAGCAACTCTCTGTTTTTCAGGTAAATTTTCAATGGCTTGGTACAATTTATTTTTAAATTCTAGTTCTTCTAAAATAAAGTGTGGATTCTCATTATTTTGATCTATTGTAGAATTGTTTTTTTCGTAGTTTAGAATTACATTTTTATGAGATATCACGTTTAGGGAAGAATTAATCGCGATCGTGTAGATATAGGATTTTGCTTTTATTAAAGGAACATCGCTACAATTTTGCCAAAGTTTAATAAAGACATTTTGCGCAACATCTTCTGCATCTGTTTGGCTCCCAAAACGATAAAGCAAATAATTTCGCAGAGGTTTGATATGTTTTTTAAAGAAATCTGTAAAAACGATTTCATTACATATATTATTGATAATTTCTTTATCCATTTGCTATTATATCAATAAAAAATCAAATGTATAAAAATTTTAATGCAAAAACAATAATTAAATTCTTTATTATTTTAAAATAAAAATAAAATTTGACTATCCGTTTTGCAGACGAATGCTTGATTTTTTTGCCACGAATGCACG
>CAXYUO010000069.1:0-11720 GCA_964292185.1 uncultured Frigoriflavimonas sp. | reverse complement strand
AAAAGACAAATGAAAAATCAGGAAATATTTTTTAAAAATTTTCACAATACAAAGATAGATATATAAATTGTCTATCAAATACACTTCACCAAGTGAAAAGCGAGATTCACCAAGTTTGCCAAAAATCGCTGGTTCATAATGCTAAATTTGCTTCATAATTAAACAAAAATATTATGAAAAATCTATTAACATTTGCATCAGTTATGTTATTTCAAATAGCGTTTGCACAATTTTCTGGTAATCAAGTTTACAAAAACTATAATCAATCTTCTATTTCTGCTTATTACCCAGAATCTAAACAATTTTTTGCTACAGATTCTACTTTAGTATTTAATGTAAATATTCTTTTAAATCAAAAAGCAGATCAATTCAAAATCACTTTGGGAGTAAATGAAGAAGCGGAAACTCCAAAATTATCAATAGAAAAAATCAACAAACGAATAAGTGATTACCTCAAAAGAATATCGGCTTTAGGAATAAAAAAGGAAGATGTATTTGTTGATTTTATTTCACAAACCAAAGTTTATGATTTTGAGATTGAGCCAAATCAGAAAGTTGTCAATCAAAAAATAAAAGGATTTGAAATCAAAAAAAATATCATTATTCATATTAATGACTACTCAAAAATTGAAAAATTAATTTATGAAGCCTCAGATTTCGAAATCTACGATATTATCAAAGTAGATTACATCAACACTGATATTGAAAAAATCCAAAAAAATTTATTGAATGAAGCTTATACTATTTTGCAAAGAAAAAAGGAAGAATATTTCACAAAATTTCAACATGAAATAATAGGAACTCCGGTCGCCAATTCAAATTTTTCTTACGTTTTTCCCAAATCTCAATACCAGAATTATACAGCATTTGAAAGTTCAGATTTTGACATTGTTAGAGGAAATAACAACTACGATTCTTACGTAAAAAAACTTGAAAGAAAGGGAAAAACATTCTATTATGAAGGATTAGAATATTCTGGATATGATAAAGTTATCAACAATAATGACCCAGAAATTGGGATTCAATATGTATTGAATTTAAGTGTAAAATATGATTTAAAAAAGAATAAAAGAGAGAAATAATCATCTCACCAAGTTGCCTCAATTTCAACCTTTCACAATCCAAATGTTGTGAAATAATTAAACAAAAATATTATGAAAAATCTAACAAATTCAATTAAAAACAAATGGCTTACTTTTCTTGTAACAGTGCTATTATTCAACCTTTCAAATGCACAATATGGTGTTTCTTCGGCTTCAGTTTCTCATACTGTAAGCAATGGATTAAGCAGTTCTAATGGAAATGGATTCCTAAATTCAAATACAATAATTGTAGAAGATTTTATGAATTATCATAAACATAAGATTACAATTCCTACAAAAAATGAGATTGCTTTAAGTATTGATTATGACCACAAAATTCTAAATTCCGATGATACTTTTTTGCTACAAATTGGTCTTGCAACACAAAATATCAGCAACAGAGAAAAATCTAATAAAGTGAATGTTTCTCTTGTTATCGATAATAGTGGATCTATGAGTCGTGGAAAATTAGACAAGGTAAAAACTGCTTTGAAAGTTTTCACAAAAGGTTTGAAAGATGACGATGTAATTTCAATTATAAAATTTGATGGAAGTGCAAATATCGTTTTGAAAGCAAGTAAAATAAGAGAAGTCAAACAAAATTTGAATCAATTAATTGATGGAATTTATCCAGAAGGTTCTACAAATATTCACGCAGGAATGATGCTTGGTTACACAGAAGCACAAAAATTTAACACCAAAGATTATAATTCAAAAGTGATTCTTTTAACCGATGGAATGACGAATTCTGGCATTACAGATCCTGAAATTATTTTGAGAGATTCTAAAATTTATAATGATAAAAATATTGATATTAGTACAATCGGAGTTGGTCAACAACTGGATTTCGACCTTTTACGACAAATTGCAAACAACGGAAAAGGTTCTAATTATTTTATTGGAGAAAATGAAATGGACATTCAAAAAACGTTTAAAGATGAACTGGAAAGTCTGCTTTATAACATTGGTAAAAACCCAAAACTCATCGTTACGCTTCCTGAAGGAATGAAAATTAGAAAATTTTACGGGTATCAACCTCAAGTTATTTCGGAAAACAAAATACAAATTGATATTGAAAATTTAGACTGCGGACAAACGCAAATTTTTCTTTTAGAAGTTGAAAAAAAGGAAGCAAGAAACACTGCAATTCATACCTCATTAATTTATGAAAAAGATAATGAAATGAAGACTTTGAATTACAAAAGTAAATACCAAACAAATGAAAATAATACGGAATTTGAAGTTAAAAAGAATTATCAAATTGCAAAAATGGCTTCAGAATTAAAAGAAATTGCAAAAGATTAGGAAAAAAATGATAGAAATTCTGCCAAAATAAAACTTCAAAACATTATTGATTATTACATCAATAATTGCAATAAAAAAGATGAAGATTTGAAGAGAATCTATGATATTGCTATCCAATATTCTCCCAAACATTATCCAAATCTCTACAATTAATCATTTCACCAAGTGAAAACCCCAATTCACCAAGTTTGGAAATTTCGGGGCAATTATTTTGATAGTTTTACTAAAGAAATTAAAAACAACAACTTAAAATTTATATTATGAAAAAGAACTTTTTAATCACAGGAATTTTAGCAAGTACGGTTCTTGCTTTTGCAGCCACAAAAATTGGAAAAAAAACGGTTGACGTTGACAGAAATCAAATAAAACCTACAATTGAAAATCCAGTTTCAAATGATAATTTGGAAGAAAACACCATTCAAGTTGCCATTTTATTAGACACTTCAAGTTCTATGGACGGTTTGATCGATCAAGCGAAATCTCGTTTGTGGAACATTGTAAATACTTTGACCACTTTGAAATACAATGGAAAAGCTCCAAAAATAGAGATCGCCTTGTACGAATACGGAAATGATGGAATTTCGGATAAAAATTGGATCAGAAAAGTAACGCCTTTAACCCAAGATTTAGATCTAATTTCCGAAAAATTATTTGCTTTGAAAACCAATGGTGGAACAGAATATTGCGGTGCAGTAATCAAAGATGCCACTTCACAATTAGAATGGAATAATTCTGACAAAAGCATGAAATTGGTTTATATCGCAGGAAACGAAGCCTTCGATCAACAAGGAATTAATTATAAAGAAGCAATTGCAGATGCGAAAAAGAAAAACATCTACATCAATACTATTTTCTGTGGAAACCGGGAAGAAGGAATCCGAACTTTCTGGCAAGACGGTGCAACACAAGGACTTGGAAAATATTTCAACATCGATTCAAACCAAAAAGTAGTGTTTATTCCAACTCCTTATGACGATAAAATTTCTGAATGTAACGTGAAATTAAACGGAACATACATCAGTTACGGAAGCAAAGGAATGGAGAAAAAAAGAATGCAAGCGGTTCAAGATCAAAACGCAGCATCTATGTCTAAAGCAAATGCCGTTGAAAGATCGGTTGCAAAAACAAAATCTGCCGCTTACAAAAACGAATCTTGGGATATGGTAGATAAAGCGGAAAGCGACAAAGACTTTTTAGGAAAAATTAAAAACGAAGAACTTCCTGCAGAATTGCAAGGAAAATCGAAAGCGGAAATCGCTAAAATAGTAGAAAAAAACAGCAAAGACAGAGCAAATATTCAAAAAGAAATTGCAGAATTGGCGGTAAAAAGACAAACTTTCATCGATGCCGAACTTAAAAATCGTGGCGATGCAAAAACCGATGATTTAGGAAAAGCGATTGAGAAATCGATTTTAGAAATTGGTACAAAAAAAGGATATACTTTGTAGAAATTCTTTAAATCAAACCACTTAAACCTTGTAGAAATGAGAGGTTTTTTTTTGCCACGAATAAACGAATAATTTATCATTATTATGCTTGAAAATTATGAATGAATTTGATTTAAATAGAAAATATTCGTGTATTCGTGGCAAAAAATAAAGGATTAGTCTACAAAACGGATAGTCATAATTTTAAAATATAAAGCAGAAATCACTTCTGTTTATTAAATTTTAACTACCTTTAGATAAGCGAAATAGAAATAATTTTCTTTTTGATGATTTTTGTCTATTTCAAAATTAATAATTAAAATAGACAATATCATGGAAACAAAAAGCATTGTAGGATTATTTAACAAAAAAGGCAATTATTTACAATTAGCAAGAGAACTTTCTGCAAATGGATTTGTACGAAAAGATGTTTCTGTAGAACAAGATACGGAAGATGTATTCTTTCTTTCTGTGCAATTAGCCGATGAAAACGCGCTCAAACAAGCAAATAAAGTTTTTGCAAACCATGAACCATTGCAAATTCATGAATTTCCTTTTGTAGCGGAGAATGCAAAAAGAATTAAAGAATATGTAGCAGCTTATGCAAAAGTACAAATTCGCAATGCTCCAAATATTAGAAATCATGGGCATTCTACAGATGGATTAAATTCTGAAGTAGGAAATTGAATGTAACCTCTCATTTTAAAATCTTTGAAATATTCAAGGATTTTTTTAATTGATTTTAATATTTAATCTGTATTTTAGTAGAGAAAATAAACGCTTAATAGAAGATGGCTTACGATTTAGAACAAGAGAGCAAAGAAATACTTGCAAGATACAAGGATTTAATTTCTAATACATACAGATCTTTAGACGAAAATCAGAACAAACTCATCCGAAAGGCTTTTGATATTGCTTTAGATGCGCACAAAGATCAAAGGAGAAAAACTGGAGAACCTTACATTTACCATCCAATAGAAGTTGCAAAAATAGTAGCTACAGAAATTGGTTTGGGTGCAACTTCTATAGAATGTGCACTTTTGCATGATGTAATAGAAGATTCTGATTACACTTACGAAGATTTAAAAAAAATATTTGGCGAAAAAATTGCCAATATCGTAAATGGTCTTACCAAAATTTCGGTAATGAACCATCAAAACATTTCTATACAAAGTGAAAATTATAGAAAATTATTGCTCACACTTTCTGAAGATTTCCGGGTAATTTTAATTAAAATTGCAGACAGATTGCACAATATGCGTACGCTACAAAGTATGCGACCAGATAAACAGAAAAAAATTGCTGCAGAAACCGTATATATTTACGCTCCACTTGCACACAGATTGGGATTGTATAACATAAAATCTGAATTAGAAGATTTATCTTTAAGCTACAATAATCCGGAAGTTTATAACGAAATTGTAGAAAAACTAGAGATAGCTAAAGAAAAAAGAGAACAATATGTAAAAGAATTTACCAAAGAAGTATCAGAAAGATTACAGGAAGAAGAAATGGATTTTGCAATAAAAGGTAGAGCAAAAGCAATATCTTCTATTTACAGAAAAATGGTACAACAAGGTGTACAATTTGAAGAAGTTTTTGATAATTATGCTATAAGAATCATCTATAAATCTGATGCTAAAAACGAAAAATTTCTCGCCTGGAAAATATATTCTATCGTTACAGATTTGTACCATAACAATCCTCATAGAATGCGAGATTGGATTTCTCAACCAAGATCTACCGGTTATGAAAGCTTGCATCTTACTGTTTTGGGACCA
This sequence comes from uncultured Frigoriflavimonas sp., assembly GCA_964292185.1. Classification (GTDB taxonomy): domain Bacteria; phylum Bacteroidota; class Bacteroidia; order Flavobacteriales; family Weeksellaceae; genus Frigoriflavimonas. The sequence goes on along the minus strand of CAXYUO010000069.1, from coordinate 6,125 downwards.
GATAAAAAGTGGATAGAAGTGCAAATTCGATCCGAAAGAATGGACGATATTGCAGAAAAAGGAGTTGCCGCACATTATAAATACAAAGAAGGATACAGACAAACTTCTGATGATAGAAACTTTGAACATTGGGTTACAGAAATTAGAGAATTGCTAGAACATCAGCAAAATTTTTCTACCACAGAATTACTTGATAATATAAAACTAAATCTCTATTCTAAAGAAGTTTTTATTTTCACACCAAAAGGTGAAATTAAAATTTTACCAACAGGTTCTACAGCTTTAGATTTTGCGTTTTCGGTACACTCAGATCTTGGTACAAAATGTTTGGGAGCAAAAGTGAATGGTAGATTAGTTCCTATTTCTCATGTTTTACAAAATGGAGATCAAGTAGATATTCTATCTTCTCAAAACCAAAAACCAAAACCAGATTGGCTAGATATTGTTACAACTTCTAAAGCAAAATCTAAAATAAAGCATTACCTAAACTCACAAAAAAACCAGTTTGTACAGGAAGGTAAAGAAATGCTTCAAAGAAAACTTAGGCATGCAAAATTGAATTTCAATGATGAGGAAATCAATAGAATGCAGAAATTTTTTGATTTAAAAAGTTCTCAAGAATTATTTTTAGCATTTCAAACAGGGAAATTGGATGTAGGAGATCTTAGAAAATATCTAGAAAGTAAAAGTATGTTCAATAATATATTGAACAGATTCCGAAAATCTCCTACCAAAAACACAGCTTTTGAAGAAGTAGCAGAAACAAACTTAGATCTTATTGTTTTCGGGAAAGATGAAGAAAAACTACAATATAGTTTTGCAAAATGTTGCAGCGCTATTTCTGGAGATAGAATTTTTGGTTTTATTACTATTTCTGATGGTATAAAAGTGCATAATGATGGTTGTCCGAATGCTATAAACCTACGTGCACAATACGATTACAGAGTAATAACTGCAAAATGGGTGAACGCAGAAAGCTATAAAAATAGAGTAAAAATAGAGATTGAAGGATTGGATAGAATGGGAATGATCAATGATATTACCGCAATTATTAGCAACGCTATGAATATTGATATGAAAAGCATGTCTATCTCTTCAAATGATGGAATTTTTACTGGAAACATCAATCTGGAAGTGAAAAATAAAACACAATTGGAAGAAACTATAAAGAAATTGAGAAATATAAGTGGTGTGAATAAAGTGAAAAGATCTTAATAATTTAGGCTAAATCATCATTTTTAATATCTGCTTCTACTGAAATTTTATGGTTTTCAGGAATATTTTCTACATCTAAATCTCCATGATAATCTTCAATATTTTTTTTCATTTCATCTGAAATCAGTTTGTCTATTCGTACTTTTCTTAATGCAAAATTCAATTCATTACCAAATAAAAGTAGATATACGTTTACATTTACCCAAACCATCATCAAAATCATTGTTCCAATAGAACCGTACAAAACATTGTATCTCGCAAAGTTTTTCACATAGATTGCAAAAAGATAGGTGGTTACAAAAAATAAAATTGTGGTAAGAAGTGCACCCGGCATTGCTTGTTTAAATTTTGTAATTTTTACAGTTCCTACCCAATAAAATAATGATAAAAGCAAGAAATAGAAAACTGGAAAAGAAATATATCCAATAATGATACTTAAATTTTTCACAAACCATGAAATGTCATAATTTGGAGTAAATAACTTCAAGACAACTTCGGAATAATAAACTCCAAAAAGTGCTAATAAAACAACACTTATAAAACCTAAAGTGATAAAAAATGCAATTATAAATTCTTTTACATCATTATGTTTTTCTTCAGAATGCTCATTAAAACCATCTATTACGGCAAAAGTTCCGTTTGTAGCAAATACCAAAGCCAAAATGATAGTAAGATTACTAAGACTAGAAGTATTTGGAATTATATTATTTTGAATATAATCTACCACATCATTTTCTATTTTTCCGGGGAAAACATTTCGCATCAAAACTACAAAAATATAGAATTGAAGCTTATCATAATGCGGCAAATAAGGCAAAATGGATAGTAGAAAAAGTATAAACGGAAATAATGAAAACACGAAATTCCAAGAAATAGCAGCAGCGTTTCTACCGATTTTATATTTAAAAACACCTTGAATATAGATCTGAAACATCTTCCACAAAGAAATACCCAAAAAAGGAATGTGGATATTATCTACAAAAACTTGTATTTTATTCAAAAATTTAGGAACCGTGAGGCGCATATAAGTATATTTGCGTAAACAAATATAAAGAATGAAAATCAATTTATGGTGTATCGGCAAGACAGATCAACAAGAAATTTCACATTTAGTACAATACTACCAAAATAGATTGCCAAAACATTGGAATTTTGAGCTTCATTTGCTTCCAGATATTAAGAATGCGAAAAATCTTAGCCCAGATTTATTAAAAAAAGAAGAAGGAAAAATTTTGCAATCGAAAATGGAAAATTCTGACTTACTTATTCTACTAGATGAAAACGGAAAACACTACACAAGTAGAGAATTTTCGGGTAAATTAAATGATTGGATGAACAATTCTGTTAAAAAAATAAATTTTGTAATTGGTGGAGCTTATGGTTTTTCAGATGAAATGTATGCACTTTGCAATGAAAAAATATCGCTTTCTAAAATGACATTTACGCATCAAATGATTCGCTTATTCTTTGTAGAACAACTTTATAGAGCCGATCAAATTTTACAGGGGAAACCTTATCATAATGATTAGCTTATTGCTTATTGCTTATTGTTTTCTTTGCTAAAGTTGCGAATAATCCACCTAACAAAAAGCCCATTATTGCTCCCATCAAAATATCAAACGGAAAATGTACACCAAGATAAATTCTGCTATAAGACACGATTATTGCCCAAATAAATAGAAAATAGGGAAACCATCCGTATTTATTTTTCAATAATACACTTAGAAAACTTGCTAGAAAAAAGGAATTGGAAGCATGAGAAGAATAAAACCCGAAACTTCCTCCGCAATCTACAATTCTCATCAAACCTTGTAGAGAAACATCGTGACATGGGCGAAGTCTTGCAAAACCAACTTTGAAAATTCCAGCAATTTGATCTGAAATTGTAATACCAAGTGCCACAAAAATTAAAATAAACACTAAAGATTTTAATTTAAAATTTTTGGCTAAAATGAATAGAAAAAGTGCGTAAAGTGGTATCCAAATCCATTTATTAGAAATTAAAATCCAAAAAGGGTCATAATTTGCACTTCCCAAATTATTTAAGAATAAAAATAAATCTTTATCTATTTGTAATAAATTTTCCATTTTATCTACTTACAGGTCCGGAATGCTCGTCTTTCAGCTCGTTTTCTTTAGCGATTTTCCTTTCCTCGTCTCCAACTATATTTTTTTTAAGTTGCTCTTTTAGATCATAATCTTTCGCAGCTTCTTTTATATTGTCTATTTCTTTTTTTATTTGATTCAATGGTTCATCGGTTTCTTTCATTATTTCAGTTTTGATGTCTTCCATTGCTTCACGCATTTTACGTACACCTAAACCTAAATCTCTAGCAATACTAGGGATTTTTTTTGGTCCAAATAAAATAACAATTGCTATAGCAATCACCATCATTTCACTAATACTTAATTCCATTATGTAAATTTACAAAAGTTTGACGATGCAAATTTAATTCTTTTATGAATGCAAATTTCATCTTATGCCTTATTTTTATTAAAAGCTTTTCTCACAAAATAAATACTTGAAGACATGAGCAAAAATGCCAAGAAAAATGGTGCTCCAGAAAATTGAAAAGGAGCTTGATCGTGCGTGAAATAGAAGAATAAATTCGTCATAATTGGAGGACCTACAATTGCTGTTGCACTTATCAAACTCGTTAATGCACCTTGCAATTCTCCTTGTTCAGATTTGGGCACACTTCCTGTAATTACAGATTGCAAAGCAGGACCTGCAATACCACCAAGACAATAGGGAATTAAAAATACGAACATCATCCATTCTTTGGTTGCAAATGCGAATAAGAATAAACCTGTTGCATAGAGTATTAATCCATAATAAATACTTCTTTCATGACCAATTTTAGGATTCAACCAACGAACTAAAACACCTTGAACAAGACCAACCAGTAAACCGATTACGCCAAGAGAAATACCTACCATTTTCTCTGTCCAAGAGAATTCGTACATCGTAAAATAGCTCCAATTGGTTTGTACAGCGTGACCTGCAATATAAATTAAAATCAAAGTGATAACTAAACTAGAAATTTGAAGGTGCTTTTTCAAAAATTTAAAAGAACCAACAGGATTTGCTCTTTTCCAGCTGAATTTTCTGCGTTGAGAAATATCCAAACTTTCTGGAAGAATAAAATATCCGTAAAGAAAATTAATCAAACAAAGAATTGCGGCTGCATAAAATGGAATTCTTGCACCATATTGTCCAAGTAATCCACCAATTACAGGACCAATTATAAAGCCTAAACCGAAAGCTGCACCAATCATTCCAAAATTTTTGGCTCTATTTTCATCAGTAGAAATATCTGCAATATAAGCAGTTGCAGTAGAAATACTTGCACCCGTGATTCCTGCAATTATTCTTCCTACAAAAAGCCACAAAATTGTTGGAGCTAATGCAAGTACGATATAATCTATGGTAAACCCGAAAAGTGAAATTAAAATTATGGATCTTCGTCCGTATTGATCGCTTAAATTCCCTACAATTGGAGCAAAAATAAATTGCGTAAAAGCATAGGCAAAACTAATCCATCCACCATATTTTGCAGCTTCACTGATGTCTCCATTGATCAATTCTTTTATCAATTGTGGGATTACAGGAATTATAATTCCCCATCCAGTTATATCTATCAAAATAGTAATGAAGATAAAACTCATTGCTGCATTTTTTTGAGATTTTTTCATAATTGGGAAGGTTATTTTTGATAGACATTTAATTTTAAAACAACTGATCCCGCTCTAAAAACGGGATCAATTTATTTTTTGCATCAGCAAATTTAGGAAATAATCAGAAATATAACCCTGAACTTTTTATATAAGTAAACTTTTTAATGTCATATTGAGCAGACAGTCATTGCGAGGAACAAAGCAATCCATCAACGTCTATCATTGCGAAGTTACTTCCATCATTGCAAGGAAAACACACCGTCATTGCGAGAAACTAAGCAATCCATCAACGTCCGTCATTGCGAGGAACGAAGCAATCCTTTGCGTTGTGTTGTGCATTGTGGTGTGCGCCGAGATTGCTTCGTTCCTCGCAATGACAGCATGAAAAAAAATAATGCACTTTAAAAGCCTTTCCCCAAACTTTCAAACTCCTTTACTATATCATCAAACAAATCTCTCCATTCAGGATTTAAATGTTGAATTAAGTTCAGCTTACTATCTCGAGAGCCACCCTTCAATTGCTTTTCACGACCTATCGCATCGCCTATTTCTTGAAATGATTCCCAATACACCAACTTTGTAAGATTGTATCTGCTGCTGAAAGAATTTTCATAGCGTTTCTCTTTGTGTTCTTTTATTCTTTCTGGAAGATTGGAGGTTACACCTACGTAAAGTGTTGTGTTATTTTTGTTGGTAATAATATAGATAAAACCGGGTTTCATAATTCAATGTTTTTACGAATGTACTAATTATTTGTCATTCCGAATTTGCATCCGTCACCGCAAGAAAACGCACCGTCATTGCGAGGAACGAAGCAATCCTTCAACGTCCGTCATTGCGAGTTTGCGCACCGTCATTGCGAGGAACGAAGCAATCTACGCAGTTACGTCTTAGATACTTTAATTCATTTGTGTAAAACCAAAATTAACAAGTACGAGCGTGACGCTCGCACCAGCGAAGGGGCTTAAAGTTCCACCCGTTCTATAATTTCCATTTATAAATACTACTATTTCTTTCATAGAATTTGTTTTTTTATAAGATTAGAAACAATGTTTAGTTTTTTTTCCAAACTACTGCCATTTATTGTCGGTGTGTTTTGAAAAAAATCTAATTTTATACTATTCAGAGATTGTAAACTTAAGTGAGGACTAAACACAAATTTTGCTTTATTATTTGTCAAATAAATTGCGGTTGATTTCGCTTTTTTTCCAAAGAAAAAAATGTAATCCGAA
>CAXYUO010000068.1:0-11788 GCA_964292185.1 uncultured Frigoriflavimonas sp. | reverse complement strand
GATTAAAACTTAATTTAATCCCCATTTTTATTGAAAAAATTGATATTTAATGTGAAACGGAAATCATGTAATAATTTACTTTAGCAAAAGAACCTTCGTCTCTTGATTGAAAATAATTTCCTGCTTTGAAATAGTTTTCAAAAATTCCCCATTTTTTCATGTTGATATCATCATAAACTTTAAATTCATTATTATTTAAAGATACTACCATTTTACCATCAGTTACTTTTACTTCTAGCAAAAATCTGCTAAAACCAACTTCTTCTTTGAAAGTATAACCTTTATCATCTCCCCATGCATCTTCATGTAGCATTTCTTCATAAGTTGCATTAGGGTTATTTAACACTTTGGTTTTCACTCTAATTTTGCCATCTTGCCAATATATTTTCAACATTGGAGGAGCATTATTATCATCTTGATTACTCAGTTTTTTTTGTTCATCTGTTAATCTTCCGTGAATTTGCATGATGATAACTTTATGGTATTTTCCTTCGCTATCTCTAGAAACATCTCCCATTGCAAGTTCACCTTTCATTGTACCTCCTTGTTTGAAGGTCCAGTTGGTATTATTATCACCAGAAACCATTTGCTCTCTTAATTCTGAACGAGAATACTTTGTGTTTGCTGTTTTTCCTTCGGCAGGATATGCATAGAAAACTAAAGCACCAGATTTAGGATCATTGTACATGTTTTTCATGAGCAATGGATCTTCAGCATAATTGAGAATTTGTGGAGGTTCTACATTGGTTACCTTTCCAGTTTTAGGATTTATTTCTGGTGTTGTTACAGACCAATGATTTAAGTCTATATCTGCAACTTTACCTTTTTTGGCTTTCTTTTCACTTTTGTTACTTTTAGTATCTTGTGCAGTACACATTGTAGTGAACGAAAATACAAAGAGGCAAAGTAATAAAACTTTTGAAGAGATTTTTATATATTTCATATGTAGATATTTATATTTTTAAAGGTCATATGGTATCGCCTAATCTTCATTTGTGTTGTTTACAAGATTTGTAAATGGCGATTTCATTTTAGTAATTGTTAAACTTTTATTGTAAAGCAATTGTAAAATTATCTACATAAGAAATGGTTCCACCACTATTATCAACATAAAGTGCAATTTTAGTATTTGCTCCAGAATTAAATAATAGAGTTACTGGTGTGAAATTTCCTTTTCCTGTTGCATTAGAACCAGTTACACTTTTCAAAATTGCTGCATTCACACCCGCTGCATTTGCTACAGGAGCTTTTAATACAGCCATTCTTACAGTTCCTGTTCCTATTTCTTGTGAATACTTACAAGTAACTACATAGTTTGTATTAGGCGAAACTGTTAGTTCTTGATATGCAATTCTAAGATCTGGTGCTAAAGGAAATTTTGATGCAAATCCACCATCAAAGCTAGATGATGCAGATATTTGTAGTACACCTCCAATTGCACTATTTGTCCAAGGATCTTTACTAGCAGGAACGTTACCAAAATCGAAACCAGGAGCAAGTATAACAGGTACTAATCCTACAGGAACAATTGGTTTTACAACTGTAATTGTTTTTGAAATTTTATTTGTTTTTCCTAATTTATCCATAGCCGTTAATGAAACGGTAAAAGTACCTTCTCCAGGAAAAGTGAAACTTGCATCTACAGTAGATGCTGTGTTTCCGTTTTCAAAATCCCACATATAATCTGTAGAACTTGTTGATGCGTTTCCAAAAGATTAAGTTTTCCATCCATCTGGAGCTAGAGCAGTTACTTGACCTTGTGTAACATTAAAATCTGCAGTAGGTGGAGTTAAATCTGCTTTGGTATTGGCTTCTGCAATATCATAACTGAAATCACATGAAGATAATGAAATAAGTAGCAAAGAAAATAGAACTGGTAAAAGTTTTATTTTTTTTATTTTGAATATATTTTTCATAAGTAAAAATTTATTGTTTATAATTGAAATATGAAATCGCTATTTGACTTTAATATTTAATAGCAATTTTGCATATAGCGATTTCATAATTTTATTTTAAAATTAATATCCAGGGTTTTGTTTAAGAAGTCCACCACTAATATTAATTTCTCTTTGTGGTATTGGTAAAAGCAAATCTGTTGCCGTAAATGAATAACCATTTGCATTAGAATATGCAGAAAGTACAGTTTGTGCTACATTAAAACGAACTAAATCGAAGAAACGTTGGTCTTCAAACGCTAATTCTACTCTTCTTTCGTCTAATAATTCTTGTTTTGTAATTTCACCATCTGCATCTGCTAATAAACCAGCACGTAATCTTACTTTATTATATGATGTAACATTAGTTGTACTATTGTTTCCAGCCATAATTGCTTCTGTATGCATTAATAATACATCTGCAAGACGAAGTACAATCCAATCATTTCCTGCTAATCTTGGGCTGCTTGCTGAAGCTACAATACCGAGTGTTGCATCTGCAATTGGTAAATATTTTACAACTTGTGTTTGTGAAGGTTGCCCAGGATCTGTTCTGTAAGAATAGTCTTTTCTGTTTCCACCACCTAAATCTAAAGCAGCACGAGCTTCATTGGTTACATAGTTTACACCACTTGATCTACCTACAGAGTTTAACCATTCTGCAGAAAAACCTTGGCTATCATATTTGTTGTCTGAAACATAGCCGATTGCAAAGATTATTTCACTATTATTTTCTGTAAAGAATACATCTTTGAAATTAGTTTGTAAAGAATAGCTACTTCCTATTACTGCTTCACATAATTGCTGAGCTTCCAAATAATTGGTGTGTAACGTAAGATATACTTTAGCTAATAATGCTTGTGCAGCAGCTTTTGAAGCTCTATTTTTATTAGTATTTGGTAAATTTGCAGCTATTGCAGTTTTCAAATCACTGATGATCAAAGTGTAAATCTGAGCTTGTGGAACTCTGGTAAATTGAGTTTCTTTTTCTTCAGATGCTAAAGGTATCACATGGTCAATATAAGGAATATCTCCATACAATCTCACCAAATTAAAATAGGAATAAGCTCTAACAAATTTTGCTTCTCCTTCATAGATTGCACGATTAGCATCTGATGCAACATCTAAATGAGCTAAAACGGTATTTGCTCTAAAGATTACGTTATAATAACTAAGGTAGTAATCTGCAACGATACCATTTGTAGCTGCAATTGTGTATTTTTCAAATTGAGCTGCTTCACCTTCGCTGCTTTTTGTTCGGGTATTATCACTTCTCATTTCTGTGAGGTAATATTCAAACTGTACACCTTGGTTTTTTTTGTCATCATCTTCAAGTGCATTTGCTCCTTGTATGCCATCATACATATTAAGAACACCTGTAAGAAGTTGACCATCATTTAGATAATAGTTTTCTCCATCAACTGCATCTGTAGGTATTGGACTTAAAAAGTCTGATCCACAAGATGCTGTAAAAAGTGCGATGAGTATAAATGAGGAAATTATTTTTATTTTTTTCATGATATTTTTTTTTAAAATTCTAAATTAAGACCCAATGAAATTGTTCTAAACACTGGAGATCCAGCTCTTTGGTATCCGTAAGTTGTGGCCGTGGTTGTGTTTATGGATTCTGGATTAAGACCTGTGTATCCTTTTGCCATAAAATACATTAAGTTTTGTCCTGATGCATAAACTCTTGCACTATTAATAAAACCAAGTTTAGATAACATGTCTTTAGGAAAATTATAACCAATGTTTAAGTTTCTCCAAGCTATATAAGATGCATCTTGAATGATGGAATCTGTAAATATTTTTTCTTTGATGAACCCTTGATTAGGTGTCGTTGCTTCAATAAAACCTTGTGCTGAATTGAAATGATTAAACAAATACTGGTCTCCCATATTTCTTACTTCTGCACCATGGCTTCCTTGGAACATAAAACTTATATTGAAATTTCCAATAGTAAAATCATTAGTAAAACTCCAAATAAAATCTGGGTAAGGATTTCCTAATATTGTTTTATCTTCATCATCTATCAAACCATCACCATTCAAATCTTTCACATATACATCTTGTGCTTGAGCTCCGATTGGGAAATAAGGGTTGCTAATATATTGTGCAGGAATTTCTTTATCAACCACCCATCCATAGAAAGATGAAATTGGGTTTCCTACAAGATTGATCCATTCTGCTGCTCTTTTATCATCTACATTTTGAATTAAACCATCAGAATCTCCAAAATTTAATAATTCATTGATGTTTTTAGATGCTAAAATTGTAGAAGTCCACTTGAATTTTGAGTTGGATATATTTTTTGTTCTAATTTCAACTTCAATTCCACTATTTCTCACTTTTCCTATGTTTGCAAGAGCATTAGAAAAACCAGTGGTACCAGAAACAGGATTGTTTAAAAGCAATTGATCACTAGTTCTTTGGTAAAGATCTACAGTTCCGCTAACTACATTTTTAAATATACCATAATCTAAACCTAAATTTATTTCTTGAGAACGCTCCCATTGTAAGAAAGGATTGGCAATATTTAAAGGATTATAAGCATTCACTACTGCATTATTCACTACAGAAGTGGAAGGATTGATTAATGACAAAGAAGGATAAGCTTCTACTAAGTAACCATCATCACCTTCAACTTTTAAATCTTTGTTTCCTGTAAAACCATAACTGGCTCTCAATTTTAAATTGTTGATGATTTTATTTTGTCTTAAGAAATTTTCTTTGCTTACAGCCCAACCAATTGATGCTGCAGGAAAATCTCCATATTTATTGTTTTGCCCAAAAATGGAACTACCATCTCTTCTGTAACTTAAAGAAAACAAATATTTATTATCATAAGAGTAGTTTAATCTACCATAGAAACTAAGTAATGCTTCTTCATAAGCATATGATCTATTTCCTAAAAATACAGAACCTGCTTGTAAAGTTTGTGTAATATCAGATGTGTAACCAGAAGCTGAAGATTCATTTCCTTTAGTCTGCCAACTTTCCGCAGAAACACCTGCAACTCCTGCAATATCATGATTTCCTATGGATTTATCGTAAGAAAAATAGTTTTCAGTTACAAGGTGAATTCTATTTTCAGATCCTAAATCTAGTTGTGCATCAGAAGGCGAATTATTAGCTTTTAAACCTTGCCATCTTCTTGCTTCTGTATTTTGAAAATCCGCAGATAAAACAGTTTTGAAGTTTAAATCTTTATTGAAACTGTACTGTCCGTACATACTTCCATATACTTTAAATTTCTTTTGGGTTCTATTTCTTTCCAATATTTTAGCAGCAGGATTTACGTTTGAAGTATCACTTATATCTGTACCATTTTTTGGAATTGGCATTCCTGTTACAAGGTCATAATCATCAAACATTCTTTCTTCTGCATAATCTCCAATTTTTGTATTTGTATATCTTGGTAATTTTGTAATTGGATCAATATAATTTCTATTTACAAATTGTATAGTATTTGCATCTACATAAACTGGTAACCATGGAGCTTGTCTTAGAATATCGTGTGTAGAACCATCAAATCTTCTAGTATTGGTATAAGAAGGAGATAAATTGAATCCCATTTTGAATTTCTCACTTACTTTAGTATCTAATTTTATACTAAAGTTATATTTTTTATAATCATCTGTTAATAGCACACCTTCGTCATGTACATATCCAAGAGAAGAACTGAATTTAGTATTTGCACTTCCTCCTCTTGCACTTACGGTATGACTTTCTATTGTACCACCATCAAATATTACATCTTGCCAATCGGTATTTACACCAATTTTCTGTATGTATTTTGTTCTTGCTGAGTTGGTACCTGTAGCTGCTAATTCTCTTGCTGCAGTGTCTGCTATATCATAGGTATATGCTTTGCTATGAAATGCAGATTTTACACCGGTAAATGTATTATAAGAAAATTTTGTTTTCCCTTCTTTACCTTGTTTTGTTGTAATTAAAATTACACCATTTCCACCACGAGAACCGTAAATAGCAGAAGATGCAGCATCTTTTAGTACTTCAAAAGAAGCAACATTGTTCATATCTAATGATCCTAGATAATCATTATCTACCACTAAACCATCAACTACAATCAATGGATCTGAAGAACCAGAAATAGAACCTGTTCCTCTAATTCTAATAGTTGGAGAAGAACCAGCTTCACCTTCTACAGCTTGTACATTCACTCCAGAAACTTGTCCTACCAAAGCATCATCTACTCTGGCAACAGCTATTTGATCTAAATCTTTGTTTACTACTTTTGAGATAGATCCTGTTAAATGACTTTTCTTTTGAGAACCATAGCCAATAACTATCACTTCATCAATTACTTTTTCTTTAATTACAGTGTCAGATTTTTTAATTTGTGCATTTGAGAATGCTCCAAATAGTAAAAAACACACTGCAATTGGCAATTTATTGTTCATATATTTAAGTATTAAATTTATTTCTATTCTGGTTTACCAATTTGGTTTACCAAAATTATGTTAATTATTCCAAAAAAAAAAATAATTATCCACTTTTTTTGTTAATGATTGATAAATATCAGGAATATTATTGAATTATGCGAAAAAAATAGGATACTAAATTTAGTATCCTATAATATTGATATTCTTACATGAAATCTTCGCGAATTGGGCTAAATACGTCTATTAGTATTCCAGCTTTTGTACATGTTGCTCCATGCAAAGCATGAGGTGGAATATAAACAGAATCTCCTGCTTTCACGGTTTGTGTAACTCCTGCAATTGTGAAATCAAATGCTCCACTTTCTACATAAGTAACTTGAGAATGATGATGCTCATGTTCATAACCGATTCCACCAGTTTCAAAATCTACTTTTACGAGCATGATTTTATCATCATAACCCATTATTTTTCGTTTTACGCCTTCGCCAACTTTTTCCCATTCTTGGTTTTCATCTAACAAAAACTCTTTACTTGCTCCAAAACTTTTCATAAATTTATTTTTAAGTTATTTTTTAATTCTATTTTATTAATGTAAAAGGACCAGTCCAATTATAATCCTTATTATCTATCGTTATTTTATGTTTGCTATTTTTATCTGCATCATTAAAAGTGAAAATAAATAAAGTAGGATTGCCTTTCACACTTTCTATTTTTACTGCGATGTAATTTTCATCAGAATAAACTGTTTCCAATTTCTTGATATTGCTGTATGCATTCAACGAAAATTCTGTAACAGGACTATAACTTCCATGAACTTCTATGGTAGAAATATAGTACGCATCTTTCGATTTCGGTTTTCTAATGATGAATGTAGGGTCATTTCTAAGATTAAAATCGGGATCATTTGCTCCAATTTTCGCAAAAATTAATTGGTCAGAATTATCGACAACCGAAGTTAGTGAAAAAAATCGATTATCATTAAACCAAGAAAATTTAGCATTATCATCTTTTTGAGTTCCTTCTCCTTCTTTCCATAAATGTTCGTAGCCATTTTTTGTTCCTAATGGTTCTAAAGTTTTTGGCTTGGTGTATTTAAAATTTGCAGATAACATTTGACCAAAATAATAGAAAGGCAAATCGTATTGATTTTCTTTTTCTGATTTAATTTTTACAATATCTAAAAGGTACGGATTTTCAAAATTTTCATCTTTTATCATCGCAACTACACGATGCAACTGGGTTCCAGGATAGGCATTGTCTTCTTTTGCACTTACAACCTGTACATTTGGATTTGAGGCATCAAACAAATATTTATCTGAATGATGTTCTGTTGCAACATCAAATTCACTATTGAAATCTGAAGTTTCATTTAGAACAACTGTATTATGAGCTATGGTTTGTTTTGCCCAAGTTTTACTTTCTTTTAAGTAATTTCCACCGCCTTTTTGTTCAATGTTTACATATCTTGCCAAACCATAATCTTGCAAAATTTCGTTTCCACCTTCATAATAAGAATAAGAAAGTTTGTCATAATGACCATGACTTGAACCTTGTGCTGTATATTTTAAAACCAAAGCTAAATTTCCATTCGTGCCTTTGCTTCTCAAAATTCCTATTCCACCTTGATCTCCATTTGGTCCATCGGTATAAGCGACAGATTTTTTTTCAAAAGGTTTTGCTTTTCCATCTCTTACTGCTTTTGCAACGGCTAAACCAGCATCATCAAGCGTTACTGCTCCTTGTTTTTCTGCAATAGAAAGCAATTCTGGATTTTGGTCACCAAAAGCATACGCAACATCTACAGAAAATACCAATTCTCGGGAATAATAAGACATTCCTTTTTGTCCATCATTTAATGGGAAAAATTTTCCTTCAGAATCTGTTAAATTTAATAATGCATTTACAGAATTGATGAGAACTCCATTTTTATAATCGAATATTTTTAATTCTGGTTTCACATTGTGCAAAGCTTCTGCAAAAACCAAATAAGGATACATTGCATATCTTTGATAATACGGACCTTCTGTAAAATATCCATCTGGTGAAAATGGCTCGTCAACATTCGCGAAAAATCCTACTTTTTGTCCGGGTTTTTTAATTAAACCACCATCATTATCTCTTTCTCCTTCTTTTATGCCGTCTTTTTTCAAGCCATGTAAAGCTCGATCAAGCAATTCTTTGTCGTTCATCACCAAACCAATCATTCCTACTGCTACATTTCCCCAAGTACTGTGGTTATGCACTCTATTGAAAAATTTCGGATTTCCTACAGAAATGAAATCTGCCAAAGGACGGAAAAGGTTTTTTTCTAAATTTTTACGCTCACTTTTACTTAAATAATCGTAAATACAATCATAAGCTTGTGCAGAATAAACCAACCAGTTGGAATCATTTAAACATTGCCAAAACAATTTTCCACGTGCATAAGATCTTGTTTGTGGATGAACAGGTAGGGTAGGATACATTTCTGCGTATTGCAAAAGCATATCTTTCACATATTTGGCGTATTTTTCATCATTTAAGATTTGATATAAAACACCCGCTTTCTGCATGATGAGAAAGTTTTTTTTGTGGCGTTCATGCGTGTAACCACCAGAATAATCTTTCGGAATCGGCACTTCTATACCGTTCAAAATTTCTGCATCTACTTCTGCTTGTACACTTTTCAAAGACGCATCAAAAAGTGGAAGTTTCCCTAAATTTGAGCGAATTTCTGTAACACCTTTTTTGGTTAAAATTAATGATGGATGTTCTTGTCCGAAAGCGTTTGAAGCCATTAAAAACAAAAATAAAACGCCGAAAATTTTAATATTGAATACTTTTTTCATCAACTAATTATTTTTTTTGAGTTAATCCAACATCCAAACCGTCGTTTGCTTTTCCTTTCAATGTAGAATTTGCATTCAATTGATACGTTTTGGAATCGCTAAATCCTGGATCTGTAAAAGTGTTGTCTTTTTCGTTAAATTTTTGGTCGCCTGTAATTACTGTTTTTTCAGTTTTGAAGAAATTATTATTCAAAATATTTACAACCGGTTCTCCAACAATTAATTCTAATCTCGGATTTTTAGAATTATTAAAAATGCTATTTTCAATTCTAATTCCTTGTGCACCATGAACCAAAAGAGAAACTTTGCTTTTGTTTTTCGAGCCATTTC
Organism: uncultured Frigoriflavimonas sp.; assembly: GCA_964292185.1. Classification (GTDB taxonomy): domain Bacteria; phylum Bacteroidota; class Bacteroidia; order Flavobacteriales; family Weeksellaceae; genus Frigoriflavimonas. Next base: position 2,290 of record CAXYUO010000068.1, on the reverse strand, counting down.
CTACATTGTCTAATACGCAATGGTTCATATTCAAAAATGGTCCAGTTGTACTTTCATCACTTCCACCTCTGTATAATTGAAGAATAGTTCCAGAAATATTAGAAAAAATATTGTTGGTAAAGGTTACTTGTTCTGCATTATAAATTCCTCTATCATCGGTTTCTTTGTCTAAAGCAACAACATCTCCAGAAATTTTATTGAAATATGAATTTTCTATTTTAAATAAATTCGCCATCGTGTTTTTCGCTACTTGTACGACATCAAAACTATTATTAACATCTAAATTGATGAAGTTACAATTATCAATGATTAAATTATAATTGCGATTCATCGTGTATTTACTGGTTCTGATTACCGCATTTCCAGTGTAATCTGGAGCATCTTTTCCATCAAAGGTTAAATTTTCTAATTTCAAACTTCCGCCATTTTCTATTTGAAATAATGCTTGTTTTTCAAATAAAAGCGTTGGTTTCGCATTTTGCTTCGATATAAAAGTTAAAGGATGATTGATTTCGATAATTTTATCTGTCGTATAAACTTCTGATGAGGTTAATTCTATAATATCTCCTGGATTAGAATTTTTTGCGGCATCATATAAAGTGTTTTGTCCGGGTGCCACTTTTATCGTTTTTCCTGAAGAAAGAGGAATGTCTTTATCTGCTTTTGAATAATAACTTGTTCCTGTATTGTCTTTGGTCGCAATATTTTCGTTGATTTCTGGTTTAAAACCTTTCACTTCTGGAAGGGTGAATCCCATTTTATTTTTTACCAATTTGAATTTAGTTTTAATAAAACCACTTTTAAACATATCGGTATTCGTATTTTCACTCACATAATTTTTGCTGAATTTGATTCCGCTCATATCATCGAAAACATCAAATAAACCAACCGGTTTTTCATTGTAAAAAAGATTGTTCGTCATTGTAGAATTCGTAGGAACAGCGCTTCTTTCTGCATCACTTCCAACTCCAAATTGCACATTATTACAGTTAATGAATGCGTTGTTTTCTATTTTTGCATTGTCAACTGAATTATATCTATTAATCGGGGAATTTGGAACACCGTTCATAATGGTTAATGCACTTCTGAAACGGTAACCAGCAAGATCAATCAATACATTATTGGTAACGGTTTGATCTTCATTGATGACTCTAATTCCGCCTGTATTCGGTACATTATTTCCTAAAAATAGATTGCCATCTACCGTATTTCCACGTCCGTGACGAATGGTTAGAGTTCCCTGAGATTCAAAAAAAGTGTTGTACCTATAAGTATTTGAACCAGATTTATTAGAGATAATTTCTACTTCGCCATTACAACGATCAAAATAATTATATTCTACAAGTGAATTAGATTTGGTAAGAGAATAATGACTCGTTCCAATTCTCAATGTTTCTCCACCATTAGAACCTAAAATAGGTCGTGGTCCGAAGTAATTATGATCTATTTGGTGAAAATTTTCTTGACTTTCTACGGATGTTAATCGAACCGCCATTGTAACCCCTACATTTCTTTTCCCTTCGAAATGGTTGTGATCTATACGGTTGTTTTTTCCATAAACACCGATCCAATAATCAGATTCTTGCCTTTCTGGATTACTGAAATTATCAATTACAGTTTCTGTTAACCTGCAATTATTAGCTAAATTTTTGTTGTCTGTTTTAAAAGAAATGACTTCTGTAGTAGGAGTGTAACCATTTTTGAAAACCAAACCACTAATAATTAAATATTCTCCAGAAATTCTTAAATTAGAAAGTCCAGACAAAATTACTTTCCCTTTAGTTTCGGCAGTTAAAGTTATTGGTTGCTCTTTTGAGCCATTTGCTTTAAATACCAATTCGGTATCTTTCCAAATTCCATCTGCTAAAACAATTGTATTACCAGGTTTTGCGTTGGAAACGGCTTTGTTAAATTCTGCAACATTTTTTACTTTAATTTGATTGTTAGAAGCCATTTGGCTAGAAATAAGTACAACAGTACTAAAAGTAAAAATAAGACATAAAAACTTTATTAGTTTCATATAAATAAGTGTTAATTATTGGTTTACCAATTTGGTTTACCAAACATATGAAAAATATTTTAAATAATAAGAATTTGAAATGAATTTATTTAGAAAAGTTGTTGAAAAATCAGTAATTTAATAGTAAATATTCAATTGATTTAACTAAAACAAATTTTTCACAAAAAACTGAATCAAAATAATTATAATTGAATTAAACATTAATGTTAATTTATGCATTGGTAAATTTATTTAAAATTAATTGGATACAATAGTTTGAATGTTTTTTAA
>CAXYUO010000067.1:0-11795 GCA_964292185.1 uncultured Frigoriflavimonas sp. | reverse complement strand
ATCCATAAATTGATTCATCACTCTAGAAGGCATTCCATTGAGGAAAAATGGTGCACCAACACCAGCTAATGAAATAAGTTTGAGAAATTCTTTTCTTTCCATGATGCTATAAAATTTGAAATTCTGGAGATTTAACTAAAGCTTTTACCAAATTATTAATCGGGATTTTCACATTATTGGAATTGTTGGATGTTATATAAGTATTCCATTCATTAGTCCAATTTATTGTACTTAATCCTCCTAGAAAAAGATCTCTAAAAAAGGTATATCTCGTTCCTGTGGAAACTTCTAAATGAAGTAAAGTCATAAAATCTGTAACAAGAGTATCTGCATTTGCAGGATTAGAAAAATAACCACTGTTTTTCACAAATGCGGAAAGATCTACTTTATATAGAAAACCACTTTTTGTAAATCCATTGATGATTAAATCTACGGTATAAGTATATCTTAATCTAAGAGTAGAAGTTGTGATCCAGTTTTCATCGTAACCTGGGCTGGAAGAATATCCAGAATATCCATTCACAGATTGCGGATTGAAAGCTGGCATTCCCGCATTAGAAAAATAAGAAAAAAGTGTATTCATCAATCCATGAATAGAAACTGCATTTACTTCATATAAAGGAGTCTGCAATTCTAATAAATTAAAAAGATGAAAATAAAGTTCCATCGGATTTCTTACAATACTGCCAATTACTTGATCACCTTTTATGGTATCTTCTTCGTCATAAAAATGCTTGCTGCACCATAATAATTCTAATGCAGTTTGAATATTATAATTATTTGCTTTTAAATTTAAAGCTAGAGGTGTGATAATTCCTGTTTCTATGGCTGCAGAAATATTTTTTCCTGCAAAATATCTATACATTCTTCTTGCATAAGCTTTGGCAGTTTCATCTTGATTAAAAATCATATTGATGAAATTTTGCAATTCTGTTTCAATTTCTGTTGCAGTAGTTCCTCCAGTAATAGTTGCTCCACCAAATGCATAACTAAAAGTTTTGCTTCCTGTATCGTGATTGGTTGTATTTACATACCCTTTTGGTAATTTAGTAATAGGATCTACTAAATTGAGACGTGCTGTTAAATTAAGCTGGTTCGCAGTTGTTAAAGTAAATCCTGTGAAAACCCTTGCTGCTTGTTGCACATCTAATTCTGTATAATTGGTATAATCTCCTGTAGCAATTTGAGGTCCTTTTAAAATAGTAAATAATTCTAAAAATTCTCGTGCATAATTTTGATTTGGGCTATTTTTTTTGTTAAGATTGTTGTTCAAAAAGACAGACATTCTTGGATCCGTTGTCATTCTAAGAGCCAATTCTTTTATGCTTCCGTTTGCATGATATCTTAGTTGCTCTTTATAATCAAAATCTGTAAAAAAAGATGCTCCGCTATCTGAAACAAACATTAGATGAAGAAAATAGGCAATTTTGTGTTGTGCAGAATTGTCTTTATATGCAGAATACATCCACCAAAGTAAATCGTAATTCACAGAAGTTGCAGTTGATAAAGTATCCGTAATTGTAGGATTTGCAAAAGTAGGAACTATGGTTTCGTTGCTATTATTTAGTGGTGAAGGTGGAACAGGATTAGAAAAACTAAACAAAAGTGCTACAGCTTGTTGCGGCGTTTTTGTAGAAAATTCTGTAATCCTTGCTTTACTTATTTTATAGGTAGTTCGACGCAACAAATGGTATGCATTATCGTAACCTAAGACGGAAGTTTTTGGGTCTAATGTTGGCATTTTTTCATAGTAAATTAATGAGTAAATTTATGTATATTTTTCATATCATCAATGTTTTATTTTAAAAATTATACTATTTTGAATTATACCGTAAAATAATTGCTATTATCCAATTTAATTTAATCCAAATATTAAAAAAATTAAATCAAAATATCCCCTTCAAAAAATAAAGAGGATCCTATTAATATATGTTGAAATTTTAATTCGACTTAACCAAAGTATAGGTTTGAGATTTATAGATATTTGGTTCCAAAATTTCTACTTTCAAATTCATTGTTGTTTCAGTAAGATCAGAAACTACTCCAACTTCTTTTGTTCCAGTGTATTGCAATGTAATAGCACCTGTTTTAGAATCATAAACATAGCTCATATTTTCGTCTGATAAAAGCATACATTGCTGATTAAGATATCCTTGTTTCTTTACTTTTCCTGATAAATCTGCATTGAAAACAAATCTAGACATTTGTTGGCAATCATCATAAACATAAGTATTACTATCTGGTTGACCTCCATTTATAACTATAGTTTCTACCATTTTTACTGGTTTCCAAGTTCCTGCAATTGATAACGCAACCGGATCTTCATCTTGTTTGCAATTCGTTAAAAATAATAAAGAGAAAGATAAAAGTAGTAATATTCTGTTCATAGTAAGTATTTTATTATATAAATTTAATAACTTTATTATAATATCTTTTTCAATGTTTTTATATTGAAAAAATTATCGCTAAAGATACATATTTTTTAATATAGCTTGTGTTTTTCAGTTTAAAAATTTTAAAAAAATTATATTTGCATAAATTATATTTTTCATAAATTAATTACAATATGCCCGAAATTTCTATAATTACACCTTGCTATAATTCTTCAAAATATTTACAAGAAACTATTCAATCTGTTAAAAATCAATGTTTTACAGATTGGGAATGGATAATTACAGACGATTGTTCCACAGATAATTCTCTACAAATAATTAATGAAAATAAAGACGATAGAATAAAATTAATTCAAGCAAAAACCAATGGTGGTGCAGGAAAAGCAAGAAATTTATCTTTAGAAAACGCAACTGGCAGATATATTACATTTCTTGATGCAGACGATTTTTGGGAACCCAATTTTTTAGAAGAAATGCTCTCTTTTATGAAAAAAGAAAATGCAGAACTCGCCTATTCCAACTATGCAAGATGCGATGAAAATTTAACCCCGAAAATCGCCGATTTTGAAGCTGACAAAGATGTTACCTTCCAAAATTTATTAAAAACCTGCCGACTTTCCCTACTTTCTTCTATGTATGATACAAAAAGAGTGGGCAAAGAATTTTTTCCGGAAAAAAGCAAACGAGAAGATCACGTAATGTGGCTCAATTTACTCAAAAAAATACCTGTAGGAAAACCTTTAACAAAAACAATGGCGAAATATAGAATGCACGAAGCAAGCGTTTCTCGTAAAAAAACAAACATTATGAAAGATCAATATTTGGTTTACAAAAATTTTATGGGATATTCTACAGTAAAATCTTTTTACTACACGGCAAATTGGGCAATAAATGGATTTATGAAATACTCAAAAATATTTAATTAATGGAATATTCTAAAGAATTTAAAGAAGCGTTAAGCAATTTTACTCCGAAAGAAAAAGATAAATTAATATTCAGATTATTACGAAAAGATAAAATCCTTTCTCAAAAACTCTATTTTGAATTAATTGAAAATAAAACTACCGACGAAAAACGACAAGAAATAGAAGAGCATATTGCCGAAAAAGTAGAATATTACGCCAAAATGAGCAATTCTAAATATTATTTAACATTAATAAGAGGAATTTCTGCTGGAATTACTTTGCATACAAAAGTAACAACAGATAAATTTGGGGAAGTTTTTCTGAATATTTTTTTAGTCAATGAAATTCTAAAATCTCGCAAAGAAATGTTCTATAAACAAGGTTTCGAGAAGAATTACAAATTGTATTTATACCTCATCAATAAAATTTTTCGGGCATTAACTCTAACTTTAAAACTAGATGAAGATTATTATTTGGATTTAGACACTATTTTAAAAGAAACTTTAGAATCTTTGAAACAAAATGATGACATGGTAAAACTTTGCATCAATAATGGCTTGGATTTCAATTACTTTCAAACGGAAAATATTCCAGAAGATATTGCTAATCAAATAAAAGAACTGAAAGCTGAAGGTTATTTAAGATAAACGAACCTATATATTTCCTATTTTTTTAATGATAATTTGCGAAGCATTGGGTTGATTATTAATGAATTGCTCAGCATTTTTTCCCATTTGCACTATATTATCTTTAGAATCTTCATACAAACTATTTATTAAAAATTCTGCTGCTTCTGTCTCATTTTCAAAAGATTTTGCACCATTTACAGCAATTAATCCATCTGCTTCCGGATTTTTCTTGTAATGATTTCCAAAAAAAACAGGAACGCCAAAAGTGGCAGCTTCTAAAATATTGTGCAATCCAGAACTGTGAAAACCACCACCAACAATAGCTAAATTTGCATAAGAATACAATTTTGAAAGCAAACCAATGCTATCTATAATTAATAGTTGATGGTTGATAATTGATAGTTGATTACTTTCTAATTCTGAATACAATACTGAATTTGGGAATTTTTTTTGGATTTTTTCTGCTCTAGAAATATCATGCGGAGCAAGAATTATTTTAATTGAATTTATTTTTTGACTTATAATTTCCGCAATTTTTTCTTCTGCTTCCCAAGAACTTCCGAAAACCAAAAGTGTTTTTTCTTGTTTAAATTCTGAAATAAATTCTACAAAATTATCTCTACTTTGAAATTCTTTCACCCGATCAAATCTTGTATCTCCAGAAATAGAAGATTTATCTAATCCGATTGATTTTGCGAGAGAAAAAGATTTCTCGGTTTGATGAAAAAACCAATCTATATTTTTATTTAATTCATCTCTGAAAAAATTACCAAAAGATTTAAAAAACACCTGTTTTTCATAAAATAAAGCAGAAATCACATAGGTTTTAGCTCCTTTATTTTTCAATTCTTCTAATAAATTGTACCAATAATCGTACTTTACAGTGAAAAATATTTTTGTGGTAAAGCTTGACGTAAATTCTTTAACCAAACTTTTTTTATCAAAAGGCAAATAAACAATACAATCTGCAATATGATTTTTATTAACTACATTTTCATAACCAGAAGGCGAAAAAAACGTGATGAGAATTTTAAAATTGGGGAATTTTTCTTTTAATTTAGCAAGAACTGGCAAACCTTGTTCGTATTCACCAAGACTTGCAGCGTGCATCCAAATTACTTTATCGTTTTTAGAAATTGATTTTTGAACAATGTTCAAACTTTGTTTTCTACCAAGCAAACCACGTTTAATTTTATTGCTGAAAAGACCACCAATTTTCATCCCGAAAATAAGTAAATGAATAAAAATATTGTAAAAAAATTTCAAGATATTAATTTATAAAATTCTTTGAACTACTCGAAGTAAATAAGTATGTTTTCTTTGCTCTTTGCTGTAAATTCCTGTAGAATCTATTGTATCTATCCTCACTTTTTCATCTACATGTATCAATTCAAAATTATTCAGCATTATGCCTGCATGAATCATTTCTCCTTCTGCATTACTAAAAAAAGCAATATCTCCTGCTTCACTTTCGCCTACAAAAAAAAGAGAATCGCCAATTTTGCTCATTTCTTCTAGATTTTTAGGTAAAAATATTCCGTGAATTTTAAAAACCAATTGTACAAAATTTGCCGCATCTACACCGAAAAAACTTCTTCCACCAGCAAGATGCGGAACATTCAGAAATTCTAATGCTGTTTTCGCAATTTTTTCTCCAGTACAATTATTAGGTGTGTTTTTTTCTGTTGTTTCTATTTCAGAACCTATAGAAAGCAAACATTTTCCCTTTTGTAAATCTAAAACCCTGAAGTTTTCATTTAAAATTGATGTATTTCTATTAGCAAAATCTTCTTCAGAAATTTCTTGCAAATGCCTTTCATCTATCCAACCCATTTCAGTTTGTAGAAAGTTTACTTTAGCAAAACCATCTTTTTTCTCCAATAATTCTACAGATTCTCCGTACAAAATTTGAGAAATCTGCGGAGAACGTTCAGAATTTTCTTCTCGAACTGAAGATTGTGCTACATTACAAATTGCTTTTCCCATATTATTTTTTTCTTAAAATAGAAAGTCCATCTCGCAAAGGTAAAATAACATTTTCAAAACTTGCGTCTTTGGCAAGAGTATCATTCAATTCTTGAATTTTTTGGGTAGAAAGTAAATCCGGTTTTTCTTCTAATACCTTTCTGTACCACAAAACATTATCAAAAAGGAGTAAGCTTCCACTTTTCATTTTTGGTTTTAATAGATTGAAATATTCTACATAATTTTCTTTATCGGCATCAATGAAAACAAAATCAAAAACTTCTTTTGTTTCTTTTAAAAAATCTAAAGCATTTTCAATTCTGAAATCTATTTGCGATGAATAAGCACTTTCTGCAAAATATTTTCTTGGGACATATTCCAAATCTTCATTAATGTCTAAGGTCGTTAGTTTTCCGTTTTCTGCTAAACCTTCTGCCATACAAAGTGTTGCATAACCTGTGAAAGTGCCAATTTCTAATATGTTCTTTGGTTTTGAAATTTTAGAAAGTATGCTCAACAATCTTCCCATTTGATAACCAGAAAGCATGTGTGGTTGCAAGGTTTTTTGGTAGGTTTCTTTCCGCAATTTTTTTAGAAAATCTGGTTCTTCACTTCCGTGAATTTCTAAATAATCGTCCATTTCTGGATCTATTTCTTCAAAATAGCTCATAATTTTACTTGTAACTTTCCAAAAATAAGGAAATATTTATAGATTCAAATATTTTTTCAATAATAAACTTTAATAAAATTGTACCACATTTCTGCAGGACAATTTTTAATTCAAAAAGAACAAATTATTTTTTTGGAGCAATGTCCATCAATTTCATAAATTCTTCTAATTTCGGCATGATGATAATTTCTGTTCTTCTGTTTTCTGATCTTCCAGAAACAGATGCGTTGGTAGTTTTTGGGTTGTATTCGCTTCTACCACCTGCAGTAATTCTATTAGGATTTACATTAAATTCATTTTGAAGTACTTTTGCAATAGATGTTCCACGCAATGCAGAAAGATCCCAATTATCTCTAGGAACTGAAGCAGAACTTAAAGGAACATTATCCGTATTTCCTTCTATCAGTACAGAATAAGTATCATAATCATTAATAATTGCCGCTACTTTACTCAAAACTTCTTTAGCTTTTGGCAAAATAGCAAATTCTCCAGTTTTATAAAGCATATTGTCTGATAAAGAAATCATTACAACTCCTTTCAATACTTTTACTTGCACATCTGCATCTGCAACATTATCCAATGTTCTTTTTAGTTTATTAGAAAGTGCAAGATTTAAACTATCATTTTTTGCATTTGTAGAAATTAATCTTTTGATGTAAGCATTAGAAGAATTGATTTCTCCTATCAATTTATCAATATTCGCACTCCCTTTTCCTGAATTTGAAAGACAAGCATCAAGAGAAGATTTCAAAGAATTGTTTTGATCTCTTAAAAGGTTATTTTCGCTTTTCAAACCAGAATTTGCAGAGTTCAAATCTTGAATTTCACGTTGTCTTTCTGCAAGATTTTCTATACTTTGCATATAGCTTCTATTCAAATTATCGTATTGCTTTTTGCTTACACAACTTGTGAGCAAAAGTGCCATCATTGGAATGGCAATAAGGTTTCTCATTTTCATATCTCTAAATTTTAATATTTCAAAATTACATATTCTTTTCTTTGAGTACAAATTTTTGACCATTTATTAAAGCAAACGTGATTTTTGATAGTATATTTCTTTAGAATTGTAGAATTTACCATTTGATAATTCTTATTTTTGCAAAGAAATTTCTTTAAAAATGCTTAATAACACTACTTTTTTAGCTGCAACAGAACTTTTGAAAGATCAATTTTCTGAGCATTAATATTTGCTTGCAATAAGTGGTGGTGTAGATTCTATGGTGCTTTTGCATTTGTTTAGAATGAATGATTTTAAATTTGATGTTGCTCATATCAATTACAAATTAAGAGGAGAAGAATCTAACCTCGATGAAAAATTAATTGTTAATTATTGCGAAAAATTCGGTATTAAATTTCATTTGTATTCCGTTTCAGATGTGGATAATGTTCCAAAAAATTCTATTCAAAATTGGGCGAGAAAATTGCGATACCAGTTTTTTAGGAAAATACAATTAGAAGAAAATCTTGAAAATCTTGTAACAGCACATCATTTGAATGACGAGATAGAAACCTTTCTCATCAATCTTTCTAGAGGAAGTGGCTTGAAAGGATTAAGTGGAATTCCTGCAAAAAAAAATAATATTTACAGACCATTTCTGCAATTTCCTAAAGAAGATTTATACAATTTTGCAGCAGAAAACAACATCGATTTTCGGGAAGATGCATCAAACCAAAAAAATAATTATTTAAGGAATAAAATTAGACTAGAAATTGTTCCAAAATTGGTAGAAACGAATTCAGATTTTTTACTGAACTTTAAAAACAGTCTTCAATACTTACATCAAAGCAAAGTTTTTTTGCAATCGCAAATTTCTCAAATAGAAGAGCAAATTTTGATAGATGACAGTCCGGATAAAATAATTTATGATAAAGAATATTTTGAAATGCAAGACCAATTTGTGCAATTTGAAATTTTAAGAAAATTCGGTTTTGATGATCCAAAAGAAATTGCGAAGATATTTTTGGCAGATACAGGTAAAAGATTTTTATCTAAAAAACACGAGTTGCTCATCAATAGAAATGAAATAATCATCAATAGAAAAGTAGAAAATGATGATGAATACAAAGAATATTTAATTTTAGAAAATAAACCAAAGGACGATAAATTGATTTTAGATTTAAGGAAAATTATTTCTGAACATACCAATTCATCCAAATTTATCCATTCAATTCAATCTGAAACCATTTGGAATTTCGATTTAGAAAAACTTGTATTTCCATTGAAAATAAGACATCGGAAAACAGGAGATTTGTTTCATCCAGTAGAAATGTTTGGCAGAAAAAAAGTATCAAAACTATTGAAAGACGAAAAACTTTCACTTTTGGATAAAAAAGAAATTTGGTTGCTTGCTGATGGAAATGATGATATTTTGGGCGTAATTCCATACAGACAAGATCGTAGAAATTTAGCAGGAAATAAAACTGAAAAAATAGTATCTTTCGTGTTTTAAAATCGGAGAATTTAGTTATTTATTTTAGTTTAATATCTTTGCGAAATTATCGTTTATTAATTTCAACACTTTTTAATAAAAAACATTTTTTTATGCAGAATTTTTTAAAAAATTTAATAATAGTTTCTTTTCTAATTACTTTCAATGGCATATTTGCCCAAATTCATGAAGAAGCAAGTCTAGTGAAACCATTATTAATAGGAGAAATTATACCAGATGCAGACCTGCTAAACATCAATGGAGAAAGTGTAAACATAAGAGAAACTATGGTGCAAAAGCCTACTGTTCTTATATTTTATCGTGGTGGATGGTGTCCATATTGCAACGCTCAACTTTCTAGTTTGGCAAAAATGGAAGAGCAAATTATTGATGCTGGTTATCAAATAATTGCAATCAGTCCAGAAGATTTTAAACAATTTCCTGACATTGTGAAAAAAGATGAAGTAAAATTTCAACTTTTGTCTGATGCAGATGGAACTTTCATAGAAAAAATGGGAATTGCTTTTTATACAGACAAAAAAACAAAAGATTATTTGAATAAAAAACAAGGAGGAAATGCTAGTGAAATTTTGCCAGTTGCTTCTGTTTTTGTGGTGAATACGAAAAGTGAAATTCTTTTTGAATACGTAAATCCAAATTATAAACAAAGAATTTCAGGAGAATTGCTTTTGGCAGTACTTCAAAATATAAAATAATACTAATCTTATTACATTACAAAAAAATAAAATTTATAAATAATTTTCTAATTACACTTCTATAAATTTTTAACCACAAAAGAAACAAAAAATTATTTGCAGATTAAGTTAAAATAAGGCAATACAATAGAAAATCATTAGATTTTCAAAACTTTTGTAAACTTCATTAAGCTTGATATTACATATATAATTTTCATTAAAATTCCTTTTGTATCTTTTGTGGTTTTAAAATTTTGAATTATTTATATTTTTAAATTTTTAAATTTTATAAAAAACTAATACAAAATCCTATGAAATTAAGAAATTGGTTATTCCTACTCACACTTTTATCATTTCAAATATTTTCTTCACAGATAAAAGATCCGGTGAAGCTAAAAATGGAAGTAAAAGAACTCGGAAACAACGAGTATGAAGCAATAATACACGCTACTTTAGAAAATAAATGGCATGTATATTCTCAAGATTTACCAGAAGATTCTGGAATTCCGACAGAAATGAAAGTCTCTTCTAAAGATGGCATTCAATTGATAGGAAAAGTGGTGGAAGTTGGGAAAAAGAAAAGCGAATTTTCTGAAGCATTCGGAGTTCAGATCGTTTATTTCTCTAATAATGTTTCATTTAAGCAAAAATTCAAGCTAAAAAATCCTGGAAAAGTTGCCAATGTAATTGCAGAAATCACCTATCAAACTTGTGATGATAGAGTATGTCTTGCACCGAATACTTTAGAATTTAATCAAAAAATAACGCCAAAAGCAGGCGAAGTTGCAACATCGGAAACTGCAATTGCTGATGATACAAAAACAGAAGATTCTGCGAAAACAGCAGTTATTCCAGAAGTAGCTCCTGTTTCGGGAAATGATAATTCTACAGCAAAACCAATTGATAAAGGCCTGAAAGTAAGCTCTATAACTTTTGATAAACCTTTGACAGATTGTGGAGTAAAAGCAGAAAAAAATTCAGAAAATTTCTGGACTTATTTATTGTTAGGTTTCATTGGTGGATTGATAGCTTTGCTTACACCATGCGTTTTCCCGATGATTCCTTTAACGGTTTCTTTCTTTACAAAAGGAACAAAAGACAAGGCAAAAGGCAAAAGAGATGCTTTAATTTACGGATTTTTCATCTTCATTATATTTGTACTTTTAAGTGTTCCTTTTCATATAATTGATGGAATTGCTGGTAATATTTTCAATCAAATTTCTACAAGCATTTGGCTGAATATCGCATTTTTCGTGATATTTATATTTTTTGCAGGCAGCTTTTTCGGATATTACGACATCACTTTGCCAAGTTCTATTGCTAATAAATCTTCTAAAGCTGAAAATGCAGGCGGAATTATTGGAATATTCTTTATGGCATTAACTTTAGTTATCGTTTCATTTTCTTGTACAGGTCCTATTTTAGGGAGTTTATTGGGAAGTGCAATTACAGGATCTGCAAATGTACCAATGCTTTTAACTTATGCTTTAGCAGGATTTGGAATTTCTTGGGCACTTATTTTTGGTTTGCTTGCATTATTTCCACAAGCATTGCAATCTTTACCAAAATCTGGTGGTTGGATGAATACCGTGAAAGTAGTTTTAGGATTTATAGAACTCGGTTTAGCCTTGAAATTCCTTTCAAAAGCAGATCTAGTTTCCAAAACAATGTTCTTGAAAAGAGAACTTTTCATCGTACTTTGGATATTAATAACCATTGGTTTAATTCTTTATTTATTTGGTATTATTAAATTTCCACATGACGATAAAAAACCAAAAATTTCTATTGGTAGAAAGCTTTTCGGAGTAGGTGCAATTGCATTTTTAATTTATTTAATACAAGGATTAATTCCATCTGAAAGACCGAAATTGCAAATGCTTTCTGGTATTTTGCCACCATTGAATGTGAGTTATTTTCAAGATGAAAGCGATGGAATTTTAGGAATGCACCCAATTCACGATTATTATGAAGCCATAGAAATTGCGAAGAAAGAAAATAAACCTTTGCTCGTAGATTTTACAGGGTATGGTTGCGAAAATTGCCGAAAAATGGAAGAATTTGTTTGGACTGAACCAGATATTCTACCACTATTGCAAAATGATTTCGTAC
>CAXYUO010000066.1:0-12169 GCA_964292185.1 uncultured Frigoriflavimonas sp. | reverse complement strand
AATTCCTTTTTTTTCTAATTCTTCTGCTGCAAGCAAAGATTCCCAAACCAAATGTCCGGTTGCTACAATGGTTACGTCTGTTCCTTCTTGCAAAAGAATTCCTTTTCCAATTTCAAACGGCATATCTTCTGGAATAAAAACAGGAACTACTGGTCGTCCAAATCTTAAATAAACTGGGCCATCAAAATCTGCAATGGCAAGAGTTGCTGCTTTGGTTTGGTTGTAATCACAAGTGTTGATTACCGTCATTCCTGGAAGCATTTTCATCATTCCGATGTCTTCTAAAACTTGGTGTGTTGCGCCATCTTCACCCAAAGTAAGACCTGCATGAGATGCACAAATTTTCACATTTTTGTTAGAATATGCAATAGATTGACGGATTTGATCGTAAACTCTGCTTGTAGAAAAATTGGCAAAAGTTCCAGTAAATGGAATTTTTCCGTTGATAGACAATCCGGCTGCAATTCCCATCATGTTTGCTTCTGCAATCCCAATTTGGAAAAAACGTTCTGGTGCTTTTTCTATAAATTTTTCCATTTTCAAAGAACCGATGAGATCTGCACAAAGTGCAACCACATTTGGGTTTGTATCTGCTAATTCTGCTAATCCAGCTCCGAATCCGCTTCTTGTATCTTTTTTATCTAAAACTTTATATTTCATAATTTAATTTTCTAAAACTGAATTTTATTATTGTTTCTGCATTGCAGCCCGACTTGAACGGAGCTCTTTTTGTGGAACATAGTGGAACAAAAAAGCGGGAGTGGAAGGCGGAAATAGCTGCCATAAAAATTAATGTTTTGCTATTCGATAAAGTCAAATTGTTGCCCAAAAACTACCCCGTCAAAAATTTTTTTCAAAATTTTCGCCACCCCTTCAAAGAAGGGGAATTTTTAGTAATCTGCAACTTCGTCTAAAGAAAGTTGTTGCATTGCGTTTTCCAATTGCTCATTATTAGGTGCTTTTCCGTGCCATGCATGAGAACCCGTCATGAAATCTACACCAAATCCCATTTCGGTATGCAATAGTATACAAACTGGTTTTCCTTTGCCAGTTTCGGATTTTGCTTTTTCTAAAATGGCAATTACTGCTTCCATATCGTTTCCGTTTGGTTCTTCTAAAACCAACCAACCAAATGCTTTCATTTTTGCGGGCAAATCTCCAAGATCCAAAACATCTTTGGTATCACCATCTATTTGGCGACCGTTATAATCTATTGTTGCGATAATGTTGTCTATATTTTTTGCAGCTGCATACATGTATGCTTCCCAATTTTGACCTTCTTGCAATTCTCCATCTCCTTGCAAAACGTAGATTAAACTATCGTCTCCATCTAGTTTTTTGCCAAGAGCTGCACCAATTGCTACAGATAAACCTTGACCGAGAGATCCAGAAGCAATGCGAATTCCTGGAAGATGATCGTGCGTTGTAGGATGACCTTGCAATCTTGTACCTAATTTTCTGAAAGTTGCCAATTCTGCTACTGGAAAAAAGCCAAATCTGGCTAAAGTAGAGTAGTAAACAGGAGAAATGTGACCGTTGGAAAGAAAGAATAAATCTTCGTTTTTGCCTTCCATTGTGAAAGGTAATTTGTAGTTCATTACTTTCCCAAAAAGTGCGGTGAAGTATTCTGTGCAACCCAAACTTCCACCAGGATGTCCGGAATTTACAGCGTGAACCATTCTTAAGATGTCTCTTCTGGATTGTGTAGCAAGCGTTTTAAGTTCAGAGATAGATTTACTCATTTTTTAAATTGTTTGCTGTCAAATTTACAAATTTTTGATGGGTTTTGAAAATGAAAAATCCGAGTTTTTGGCTCGGATTTGATTTTCTAATAATTTTCAAATGTTTTATGAAGAGATTTTCTATGATTGTAAATTTCATCAATTGAATTAAGTAAAATCTTTTCTCCAAAATCTTTACCATTATGAAATAATTCTAAGTATTTATTAACAGTGTTAAAATGTAATCTTGCAAGAGGTTTCCTGTTATTATCATCAAGTAAAATACCAAAATATGATTGTGTGTCTCTAAATGCAATTCTATCTGCGGGAACTATTTCTCTTAAAATTGCTTTAACAATCTGAAATCCTTCTAATTCTTCTTCAGTAGTAATAAATTTAGGTATTTCTGTGCCAGAATCAATTGGATTGTCTATGGTTGTTTTCGTTTCATTTGTAATGTCTTCATTAATATTTAAAGCAGATTTTAAACGTAAACTTATTGAATCATTAATTGAATTTGTGATTGCTTTTTTACAATATTCACGAAAAGTGACCATTCGAGATGCAATTAATGGTTTATCATAAAATTTATTAACTAACAAGCGAACAAATTCATCTGAAGGTTCAACAACTTCTTTTTCAAATTCTTTTCTGATAGCTTTTATATATTTCATTGCTTCAGCAGAATCTAGAATATTTTCTAGATTATAATCAGTTTTTGAAAAATTTTCTAAAATTTTGATTGAAGAATCTTTTAAATCATTTAAATCTAATGTGAAAAATGGCTTTTCATCCATTATATTCGGATTCTCTAAATCTGTATAAAAATTATAAGTATGACCATTAGTTAATACGCCAAATCTAGCTTTTGAAGCATGATAATATCTATGGAGTTGTGAGTTATGAGCATCAACATTTTCTTTCCAATGCTTACATTCGATAATTAATATTGGTTCACCATTGTTTTTAATAACATAATCTACTTTCTCTCCTTTCTTTGTTCCTATATCGCAAATAAATTCTGGTATAACTTCGGTTGGATTAAATATATCATATCCTAAAATTTGAATAAAGGGCATTACAAAAGCATTTTTAGTAGCTTCTTCTGTATTTATTTGATCTTTTAAGGAATCTACTCTTTGGTGTAATTGTTCCAATTTAATTTTTAAATCCATGAATAATTCTGTTTTAAGCAAATATAGTAAAAGTAAACATTCTCTTTCTTAATTTTTAAAACTTTTATTTCTTCCGAATCAACCACAACCCAATAAAAGTAAGCAATCCATTAATGATAATTAATTCTACACCGATTCTATAATCGCTATTTTGGGTTACGAAATAATTGATGAAATAGGTGAGAACTGGTGCTAAAAGTGTAACTGCAAGAATACCGTAATTCATTTTTAATTGAAATTTCGTGAGAATTCCGAAAGCGAAAAGTCCTAAAAGTGGTCCATAAGTATAACCAGCCAATTCCATAATGAGATAAACTATGGATTTATCATTCAATGCTTTGAAAACCATTATGAGTACAAAAAATAGAACGGTGTAACCTAAATGAATTTTCATTCTTAAGCTTTTCTTTTCTTTTTCTGTGCGTATTTTATCTTCATCAAGATTTAATAAATCTACACAAGTAGAACTTGTAACTGCCGTTAAAGCTCCATCTGCAGAAGGAAAAAGGGCAGAAATTAATCCGATAATGAAAATAACTGCTATAAACAATGGGAAAAATCCTTGTAAAGAAAGTGCTGGGAAAAGATCATCTCCCATAATATTTGTAATGTTTCCTGCAGCATCTTTGAAACCGAAAATATTTGTGGCTTTTCCACTTATTAAATCTGTTATTTGTCCGTAATCTGCACCTTTGCTTTGTGCAAAAAGATACAACAAACCGCCTAAAAATAAGAATGCAAAATTCACAATTAGTAAAGTAACAGCGAAAGTGAGCATGTTTTTTTTGGAATTATAAATATTGTCTACAGAAATATTTTTTTGCATCATTTCTTGATCCAATCCTGTCATTGCAATCGTAATGAACATACCACCAAGAATTGTTTTTAAGAAAAATGTTTTTGAATGAAAATCTGTATTTAAAATGTGTGTGTAATCTTTTGAAGCCAAAACAGTATAAGCTTCTCCTGCTGAAAGATCAAGATTACTTAGAATATAAACGATACAACCTACCAAACTGAGTATCATAAATGAAGTTTGCAAAGTGTCCGTAATTACAATCGTTTTCACACCTCCTTCGAAAGTGTAGAGTAAAACCATAAGTAAAATTACTGCTGCAGTTACCCAAAATGGAACGCCTAAAGCAGAAAGTAAGAAAATTTGTAGAACATTGACCACCAAAAATAATCTTGCAGTTGCACCAATAGAACGGGAAATTATAAAAAATAAAGAACCAATTTTATGCGCTTCTACATTAAATCTCCTTTCTAAATAGGTGTAAATAGAAGTAAGATTCATTTTATAATAGAGTGGAAGTAGCACAAATGCAACGATAAAATAGCCAATGAAAAAGCCGATTACAAGCATGTAATATTCGAAACCACCAAATTTGTATGCTCCATCTGTCATTTTCCCAACTGTACCAGGAACGGAAATGAAAGTAACGCCAGAAAGCGAAGTTCCGATCATTCCGAAAGCAACAAGCCACCATTTGCTTTTTCTATTTCCGATGAAAAAAGATTGATTATCTGCATTTCTACTTGTGAAATATGAAATTACAAGCAAACCTACAAAATAGACGAAAACAAATAATAGTAAAATAGTTCCTGTGCTCATTTAGTTTATTTTTAAATTAAATTTTCACAAATATAGTTTTTCTATTTTTTAAATTGAAAAAGCCTACTAAAAAATTTGAAAGGCTGATTTTATTTGATGAAATGCGATATTATAATAATGAAAATCTATTTGGGGTTTAATAATTCTCATACTTTTTTTCAATTCTGCTATCAGGAATTATCCAAATTAATGCAACGATTGAATAAAGAACCAACGAAATTATAGGGTAAAAGAAAGAAAGCACGATGCCAATTAAATATAAAACTGTTGAAAACATTTCTTTATTTTTATTTTTCAAAACCTTTGCTAAATCAGAGTTTTTGCCTTCTATTTGTAAAGCTGCAATTTGCACAAACATAAAAGAAATAGCACATATAATTAAATTTACACCATAAACAGCAACAGTATTTGATTCGAAATGATTTTCTCCCATCCAAGCAGAAGTGAATGGTATTAAAGACAGACAAAAAAGTAAAAATAAATTTGCCCAAAGTACTTTACCATTCACTTTTTTCACGATTTGAAATAAATGATGGTGATTATTCCAATAAATTCCCACGTAAATAAAACTTATGAAATAGGATAAAAATTTAGGAAAAAGTGGTTTCAATGCTTCGAAAGTGCCTTCTTCTGGTGCTTTTAATTCTAATACCATAATCGTGATGATAATTGCAAGAACGCCATCACTGAAAGCTTCTAGTCTGTTTTTAGTCATTTTTTATATAATTTTATTCAGCTAATTTAAACTTTAGAATTGAAAAATTTGCTAAAAATAAAAAAAACAGATTGAAATATTTATCAATCTGTTTTTTTATTAAATTTTGAAATTTTATAGTTTAATGTAAACTATCAATCTATTTTCTTACTTATTTTTTCTTTTTATCGGTAATGTTTTCCCAAGCTGCTCCATCTTTTTTAATTTTTACAAGCTCGTAATCTTCAAAATCTTTGGTGCGATATACAATATTATCATTCCCAACTTGAAATGGTGTGATATAGAAAAAATCTGCATCTTTTTTATCTTTTCTATCTCCTGGAACAACTTCTGGTACGAAATCTGGAAATTTGTAATTGCTAAGATTAGCTTTCAAAGCTTCATAAAACTTCGTATTCTTTTCAGAAGGTATAAGCTCTATCATCTTATATCTATTTTTTTCTTGATCGATGTGCAGATAGTAAGTTTTTTGCTTGTTTTCCTTTTTGTTTCTACTTGTGAAAGTGTATAATTTCTTTGGCAAAAGTGCAGCAACCCTTTCTGGATTCACTTCTGTAAAATATTTTTTACCAGATGGATCTACATAAGTTTCTAAATTTAAACCAAGAACTGGGTTTTCAAAATCTCTTTTAGAGAAGTATTGATTTAGAGAATGTTCTGCAGATTTTCTTAATTCTTGATCTTCTTTGCTCAAATCTTTTGTAACGGTTGCAGGATTTATTTCTTTCACAAATTCATATAAAACTTGTGGTCTAATTTCTGCGATATGCGGATATTTTCTTAGTTCTTCTGCTGTTTTAAGCCAAAAATACTGTTGATAAAAATCGTCTTTATCTTTGTCTTTTACATCTTTGAAGAAATATCCTAGTTTTCTAGAATTTAAGACGTCTTCATATTTATTTCGCTGTGCAAAACTAAAAGTGAAAGTAAGAGTAACTAATAGAAGTAGTAATTTATTTTTCATATATAAATATTAGTAAGATTTGTAAATATAATTATTATTAATATAAAATTAAGTATTATTCTTTTAAAATATATACATATTACACAAATAATGTTCCAAATAATATTTTTGAATTAATTTCGATTAATTAATAACTGTCATCATGCACGTTTTTCACGGCTCTTCCACTTGGATCGTTTGCGTTTTTAAAAGCTTCATCCCATTCCAACGCAATTGGTGTAGAACATGCTACAGAAGGAACAGAAGGTACCGTTGCAGCTGCAGTTTCACTTGGAAAATGCTCTTCAAATATGGTTCTGTATCTGTATTCTTCTTTGTTTTGAGGTGTATTTAATGGAAAACGGAATTTTGCATTGGCAAACATTTCATCTGTTACTTCTTTTTCTGCAACTTCTTTCAAAGAATCTATCCAAGAATAACCAACACCATCAGAAAATTGCTCTTTTTGTCTCCAAGCAATAGATTCTGGAAGCAAATCTTCAAAGGCTTTTCTCAAAACCCATTTTTCCATTCTGCCTTCAGCTTTATTGATCATTTTATCTTTAGGATTCACGTTCATCGCAACATCCATAAATTCTTTATCTAAAAACGGGACTCTACCTTCAATTCCCCAAGACATTAGAGATTTGTTGGCTCTCAAACAATCATACAAGTGTAATTTACCTAATTTTCTCACGGTTTCTTCGTGAAAAGCTTCCGGATTTGGTGCTTTGTGGAAATACAAATAGCCTCCGAAAAGTTCGTCACTTCCTTCACCAGAAAGTACCATTTTTATTCCCATAGATTTGATGACTCTTGCCAATAAATACATTGGTGTAGAAGCTCTAATTGTCGTAACATCGTACGTTTCAAGATAATAAATCACATCTCGAACAGCATCTAAACCTTCTTGAACTGTGAAATGAACTTGATGATGAACAGAACCAATGTGATCTGCAGCTTTTTGTGCCGCAATTAAATCTGGAGAACCTTCTAAACCAACTGCAAAACTATGCAAACGTGGATACCAAGCTTCTTGCGTATCGCCACTTTCAATTCTATTTCTGGCATATTTTGCGGTAACTGCGGCAATTATTGAAGAATCTAAACCACCAGAAAGCAAAACTCCATAAGGAACATCGCTCATTAATTGACGGTGAACTGCATCTTCTAGAGATTTACGGATTGCAGAAATATCTGTTGCATTATCTTTTACGCTTTCGTAATTTTCCCAATCGCGTTTGTACCATTGTTGCAATTCAAAACCATCTTCGCTGTAAAGAAAACTACCTGGTAGAAAGGTTTCTATTGTTTTGCAAATTCCTTCTAAAGCTTTTAATTCTGATGCTACAAAATAGTTTCCGTTTTGATCCCAACCTTGATAAAGCGGGCAAATTCCCATGTGATCTCTACCAATAAGGAAAATGTCTTTTTCTGTATCATACAAAGCAAAAGCGAAAATTCCATTGAGTTTATCGAGGAAATTTTTTCCATCTCTTCTATATAATGCAAGTATAATTTCGCAATCAGATTCTGTAAGAAATTCATATTCTGGGAATTCTTTTCTTAACTCTTTATGATTGTAAATTTCTCCATTTACGGCCAAAACTACTTTTCCATCTTTGGTGAAAAGTGGTTGTTTACCAGAAGTAGGATCTACAATTGCCAATCTTTCATGAGAGAAAATGGCTTTTTCATTTTGAAAAATTCCGCTCCAATCTGGTCCGCGATGACGGATTTTTTTAGACATTTCTAAAACTTGAGGTCTTAGTGTTTCAGTTTTTTGTTTTGGGTCTAAAAGACAAACGATTCCGCACATATATTTTTATAATTGAGAGATGATAAATTTTGTTTAATTGAAAATAAGTTGCAAAAATAAATTAATTAGCTAGGATTATAGCAATAAATAGCAATTTATTATAAAAACTGACTATTTTAGAAGTTCAATATTACTTTGAAAAAAGAAAAACCCTTTATTCTAGCCCCGATTGCAATGGAAATCCTTTTATCCCGAAATTTTCGGGATAAAAGATTGTAATGAAAAGCGGGCTGAGTTTTGAAAATAATCTCAAATATTGATGCTCCTAAAAAAACTACATTCCTATTTTGAAACGCTCAAAAGTTGCTTTTTCGAGCATTTCTCTATCATCTGGATGAGAAATTTCTATTAAAGCTTTTGCTCGTTGAAGAAGATTTTTGCCATAAAGATAGGCAACACCAAATTCTGTAACCACATAATGAATGTGACCGCGAGTTGTAACAACACCTGCTCCTTGTTTCAGAAAAGGGACAATTCTTGGGATTCCTTTTTTTGTTCTTGAAGATATTGCGATAATTGGTTTTCCACCTTCTGAAAGTGCTGCACCACGCATGAAATCCATTTGTCCACCAATACCACTAAATTGATAAGTACCGATAGAATCTGCACAAACTTGACCTGTAAGATCTATTTCTATTGCAGAATTGATGGCTACCATTTTTTTGTTTTTCATGATGTTTATTGGATAATTCACGTGTTCTACATCCATAAATGCAAAACTTGGATTATCATCTATATAATCATACAATCTTTTGGTTCCGAATGCAAAACTGGTGATGGTTCTATTGAGATGGGTTCCTTTGTATTTGTTATTTATAACGTCTTTTTCTACTAAATTTATAATTCCATCACTTATCATTTCTGTGTGTACACCAAGATCTTTGTGATTGGAAAGGCAATTTAAAACTGCATCTGGAATGGTACCAATTCCCATTTGCAAGGTGCTTTTATCATCGATTAATTCAGCGATATTTTTTCCGATAATCATTTCGCAATCTGTAACTTTTGCACTATAATTCACGGTGAGAAGATCTTCTTCATGCCAAACCATTTTTGTGATGCGATCTACATGTATCATCCCATCTCCATGAGTTCTTGGCATTTTTGGATTTACTTGCGCTATTACAATTTTTGCATGATCTACTGCACTTCTTGCAACATCTACAGAAGTTCCTAAAGTACAATATCCATGAATATCTGGTGGAGAAACGGTAACAATTGCAATATCTAAATCTAAAATTCCATTTTTGAAAAGTATAGGTATTTCGCTTAAAAATACGGGAATAAAATCACCACGTTCCGAGTTTACAGCTTCTCGAATAGGAGAAGATACAAAAAGTGAATTGATGAAAAAAGAATCTTTGTACTGTGGTTTTGCAATTTCTACTTCGCCTTGTAGCGTTATAGAAATAAATTCTATTCCTTTTAATCTTGGAGATTGTTTCGCAAGTTCATTTAACAAAAAATTAGGAGTACATGCACTTCCATGAGAAAAAATTCTATCTCCACTTTTTATTACAGAAATTGCTTCTTCTGCACTTACATAATTTTTCATTTTTTTATTTTTTTTACTACGTAAATATAAGGAAAAAGCACTAGTAATAAGAGTTTTTTGTCCTGATAATAATCAATTTTAAAAATAATTTATTCAATATTAAATTATTCTAACCAAGAGGTAAGATAAGAAGAATCTTCTACTTTTAAAGCTTCTTCAGTAATTTTGAAAGGGCGAAAAGGATCTATCATTACTGCAAATTCTTCTGTAAATTTTTTGCCAATGCTGCGTTCCATTGCTCCTGGATGTGGACCATGAACAATTCCACCAGGATGAAGTGTAAAATCCATCAAATCGATATGATTTCTACTCATAAAATCTCCTTCTGTATAGAACAAAACCTCGTCTGAATCTATATTTGAATGATTGTAAGGAGCTGGAATTGCTTGTGGATGATAATCGTACATTCTAGCTACAAAAGAGCAAACCACGAAATTGTGGGCTTCAAAATTCTGATGAACTGGTGGTGGTTGATGAATTCTTCCAGTAATTGGTTCGAAGTTTTTTATATTGAATTTATATGGATAAAAATATCCGTCCCAACCTACAACATCAAAAGGATGCGTAGCATACACGAAATCTGTAATTTGGTTTTCTCTTTTTACTTTGATGATGAATTCTCCTTTTTCATCAATCGGCTCTTGAAAAGTAGGTGTAATTATATCTCTTTCGCAAAATGGAGAATGTTCTAATAGTTGTCCGAACTCGTTTCTATAGCGTTTTGGCGTGTAAATTGGAGAGTGACTTTCTATAAATAATAGTACGGTTTCTTCTGTATCAAAATGTATTTTATAAATAGTTCCTCTTGGAATTATTAAATAATCTCCTGCTGAAAATTCTAAATTTCCGACAAAAGTTTTTAAAATTCCTGTTCCATTGTGTATGAAAAGCATCTCATCACATTCTGCATTTTTATAGAAATATTCTGTGGATTTTCTTGGTTTTGCAAGTCCTAATTTTAAGTCGTTGTTGATCAAAAGTACTTTTCTGCTATCCAAAAAATCATTTTCTGCACTTACATTCATGCCTTTGAACATTCTTGGAGTTACGTTTTTTGCAACTGCAATTTTTGGGGTAACATCTTTTGGATTTCCAACGGATAAAATCTGTGTTGGACGATGAGTATGATAAAGTAAAGAAGCGATACCATGAAAACCTTCTGTGCCAAAAAGCTGTTCGTAGTAATGATTTCCTTCTTCAGATTTGAAAACGGTATGTCTTTTTTGTGGAATTTTTCCGGATTTGTTATATCGCATCGTTATTATTTTTTAGTACGGAAAGTTAAAGTAAAATAGAAATTTATTGATAAAAACAGAATTTATAAAAATTATTTATCCTCGTAATGTCCTGATAAAGAAAGAACTAACACAACTATTTTTTCTTCTTCAATTCTATAAACCAGTCTATGTTTTTGGTTGATTCTTCTAGACCAAGTTGGGATTTTGTAGTGTTTTAAAAGTTCAGGTTTGCCAGTTCCAATGGAGGGATGTTCCCGTAATTCGTCAAGAAGTTGATCAATTTTATATAAAACAGATTTATCGCCCGATTTTTTGTGTTTTTGGATGTCGGCTTCTGCTTCTTGGGTTAATTCAATTACATAATTCATAGCCCCAAAAGTGCTTTCTGATCCTCTTTTGAAATGATTTTGGTTTTACCAGATTCAGCCTGCTTGATAGAATTATCTATTTTTGCATAAAATTCCTCAGCAGTAAGTAATGAATTGTTTTTCTCTCCAGTAGTTTCAAAGTGAATTTTGAGTTCCTCTAGCAAAGAAGTGAGAAGAGATTTCTGCTTCTCATTTTTAGGATATATCGTTATACTTTCCATTTTGTCCTTTTTAATTTTGTGATAATGTAAAATTAGTGAAAAATTAATTCAATTAAAAATTTAAAAATGAATAGTGAAATAAGTGATAATAAAATTTAATTAAGCTTCAAATCCCATCAAAGCTTCGTAGAAATCTTCTTCCATAATTCCCAATTGCTGTGCAAGAATTTGCAATCCTGTACAATTTTCTTGTAAAAATTCATTTTTAAATAGAATAGGAATTTGGCTAAAATCCGTATTTATAAATAATTCGTTTTCAATTTTTTCTATTGTAGAATTTTCAAAAGATAATTGACGATAAAAAGATGAGTTTTGTTTTAAATATTCTTTAATTGAAACTTCTTTTTCATTATAAATAAGAACGCCACCATTTATGATATTTTGTAGAATTTCAGAATCGAAAGTATTATTTTCTTGTGATAAAACTAAAGTGATATTAGGTTTTATTTGCTTGAATTCCTCTGCATTTTCAGTTTGAAAAATATGATAATCTGTTAATACTAAATTTTCTTTTTCAGAACAGTAAAAACTATTTTCAATATTGTGAAATTCTAAACAATGCAGCAAACAATCTGCAAAAATAGGAGGTGCAAAAAGTACAATTCTTGTAGTATTTTCGGCTTGAAAAAGGGCATTGGAAAAACTCATTTTAGGAAATTTCTTCTGTAGATTTTTTTTCTTCTTTTAAGATTTTTTGTTCGGCATCATAATCTTTCAAAACATTAAATTCTGGAGATTGCTCTATTGCTACCATTATTTTATCTAAAATTTGCTGAGCGTATTCATTGTCATAATCAAT
>CAXYUO010000065.1:0-12344 GCA_964292185.1 uncultured Frigoriflavimonas sp. | reverse complement strand
AATTTTGAAAATGTATCGCATGAGATTTCAGATTGAGTTTCTTTATCGTGATGCAAAACAATTTACAGGACTAAATAATTGTGAAGCACGAAGCAAAAATAAACTGAATTTCCATTGGAATATGTCGCTTACAGCAATCAATTTAGCCAAAATTTTACATTGGCTACCCAAAAAAGATGAAAAACCAAATGAAGAAGTAGTTTTCTCAATGAGTGATATTAAAACACAGTATAACAATGAGTTACTACTAAAAAGATTTATTTCAATGTTCGGGATAAACCCCGAGCTTGAGAAAAATAAACTAAAAATACAGCAACTCTACTGTTTTGGTAAGATTGCCGCTTGAGAAAGTAACGAAGTATTGGATTTAAAACTAGTTGTTTTCCAAATTCATTACCTTTCTCAATTCCGAAATATATTCATGCGCAGTCAAATCAAATTTTACAGGAACTACGGAAACATAACCATTTGCTAAAGCAGTTTCGTCTGCATCTTCGCCTTCGTCCATATTATTGAAATAGCCAGAAAGCCAGAAATATTTTTTTCCGTGTGGATTTACTCTTTCATCAAAATTTTCTTCCCATTTTGCGTTGGCTTGTCGGCAAACTTTGATGCCTTTTATTTCGTTAGCTTGTAATTTTGGAATATTCACGTTCAAAACTATGCCTTTTGGTAAAGGATTTTCAAGCACATTTCTTACAATTTTTTGTATAAATTCTTTGGCTTGAGAAAAATCTGCATCCCAAGCAAAATCTAAAAGCGAAAAACCAATGGCTTGCAAACCTTCTACGCCAGCTTCTACAGCTGCACTCATCGTTCCAGAATAAATGACATTAATGGAAGAATTTGCACCATGATTAATCCCTGAAACTACTAAATCTGGCTTGCTTGTTAATATTTTATCCAAAGCAAATTTCACACAATCTACTGGAGTTCCACTTAAAGCATAATCTTTTTGTGGTCCTTCAAGTTGTATTTCTTCAAAAGTAAGGGTAGAATTTATTGTGATGGCATGTCCTTTTCCACTTTGCGGAGAATCTGGTGCAACCACGGTTACATCTCCTATTTCATTCATAAAAGCTACAAGATTTCTTATTCCTGGAGCTGTAATTCCATCATCATTGGTTATCAAAATTTTAGGTTTTTGCATAGTATATGGTCTGTTTCCACAAATTTAATTAAAATAAAAGGGATATTTGTAATTAAGGTATTAAATTTGATGCCTTAAAATGCTATTGTAACAAATACCAAATTCTTTAACACTAATAGATTTAAACATCACCAACTTATGTTCAAAAAATATAAATTAAAAAAAATTCTTTTCGTTTTACCGTTGCTTACATTAATGTTCTGCTTCAACTCTCCGAAAAATGATGACGAGAAAATGCAAACCATCATGGTAAGCGTAAAAAACACACTTTCTTATCTTCATTATAGCCCAAAACCTATTAATGATGCTTATTCTAAAGAAGTTTATACCAAATATTTTGAAATGGTGGATCCTGCAAAAAGATACTTTTTGCAATCTGACATGAATGAATTTAGCAAACATGAAACAAAACTAGATGATTACATCAATCAAGGGGATCTTACTTTTTTTAAATTAACCAATTCTAGAATCTTGCAAAGAGTAAATGAGATAGATAAAATAACGAAAGATATATTGAGCAAACCGATAAATCTTAACGAAGAAGACGAGCTTATTTTGGATCCAAAAAACAAAAACGCTCCTGCAAACGAAAAAGAATTGTACAACGAATGGAAAAAATACATCAAATACAATATTCTTCAAGAGATGGAAACCTTAAACTCTAAAGAAGAAACTCAACAAAAGAAAAAAGATTCTGTTCAGAAATATAAATTGCAAGACACCATAAAAGTAAATATTCTTACGCCAGAACAAAAATTTGTAAAAGCTAAAGAAGAAGTAGGCTATTTAATTTCAGATTCTTTTACCCGTTTCAAAAAAGTGAAAGAAATGGATTGGTTTTCTAGATATATGAATGCATATACAGAAGCTTTTGATCCTCATACGAATTATTATTCACCGAAAGATAAGGAAGATTTTGATGTAAGTTTTACAGGAAAAATAATAGGAATTGGAGCAATTATCCAAGAAAAAAGAGGCTATCTTTATCTTGGTGCACTTACGGTTGGAGCTCCCGCTTGGAAATCTAAACAACTTACAGAAGGCGATAAAATATTGAAAGTAAGATCTCTACCAAACGAAGAACCCGTAAATATGGTAGGAATGCTTTCTGATGAAGCTGTAAGATACATTCGTGGAAAAAAAGGAACTCAAGTTACTCTTACCGTTGAGAAAAAAGACAAATCCATCAAAGAAGTAAGCTTAATTCGTGAAGAAGTAACGATAGAAGATACTTTTGCAAGAAGCATTGTTGTAGATACAAAAGATGGAAAATACGGATACATCAATCTTCCAGGTTTCAATGCGGATTTTAGCGATGAAAAAGAAAGAAATGCTTCAGACGATATAAAAGCGGAATTATTAAAACTGAAACAGCAAAACATAAAAGGTGTAATCTTAGACCTTAGAAATAATGGAGGAGGTTCTCTTACAGAAGTTGGAGATATTATGGGACTTTTCATGGAAGCTGGTCCGTATGTACAAGTGAAAGATGGAAATGGAAAAACCACTACTTTAAAAAATAAAAACAACGAACCAATCTGGACAGGACCTTTGGTTGTAATGCAAAACGAACTTTCTGCATCTGCTTCAGAAATTTTTGCAGGAGCAATGCAAGATTACGGAAGAGCTTTGGTAATAGGTTCTCCACAATCTTATGGGAAAGGAACGGTGCAAACTTTTGTAGATTTGAATAGATTTTTAAACACAACAGACGATTTTGGATCTTTGAAATTGACCATTCAAAAATTTTATAGAATTACAGGAGAATCTACCCAAAGAAAAGGAATTGTTTCTGATGTTGTGATGAAAGATTTTTATACCTACTCAGAAATTGGAGAAAGATATGAGGAAAGTGCGCTTGCATGGGATAAAATTACACCTGCAACCTTCAATAAAACCACTTTTTTTGACATCAAAAAATTAGAAGATTTAAGTGCAAAAAGAATGCAGAATAACAAGAAATATCAATTGCTTTTAGAATCTGCTACTTGGAAAAAAAGCTTAGACGATGAAAAAACCATCTCATTGAATGAGAAAAAATTCTTTGAAGTGATGAAAGAAAGAAAAGCACAAATAAAAAAGTTTGATCTAGATGATAAATCCGATAAAGAAAATGCAAATAGCTTGAAATTCAGTATCTTTCAAGATGAAATAGTTCGAGAAAAAACAGATGACGTTTTCAAGAAAAAAACCGATTCTTGGATCAAAAACCTTAAAAAAGATTTTTACCTTACAGAAGCAGTAAACATTGTTTCAGACATGAATAAATAAACCAAAACGCAAAGCTTTCAAAAATAATTATGGAAGACCAAGTAGAAAAACTAACAAGCAACCTAAACCTTACCTTTAAGGAAATCTTAGAATACGAACTGTTTTCTTTAGGAAAATACACGCTTTCTTTATACGAGATTTTGGCAGCTATTTTAGTAATATTTATTGGAATTATTATTTCTCGGCTTGTAAAAAAATTAATCTATAAATCTAACAAAATAGACGTAGGAAAAAAATTCGCTTTTTCTCAAATCTTCCATTACGTAATTATTATTTTCTCCTTTTTTCTAATGATGAAGGCACTTGGAGTAAATATTTCTCCAATTTTATTAGGTTCAGGAGCACTTTTAGTAGGAGTTGGTCTTGGTTTGCAAAGTCTTTTTTTAGATTTTATTTCAGGAGTGATTATCCTGTTTGATAGAACTGTGAAAGTAGGAGATGTGATAGATGTAGACGGAACCATCGGTCAAGTAGAAGAAATCAGAATGCGAACAAGCACCATAATTACGAGAGACAACAAAAGCATGATTTTTCCTAATTCTCTACTTACAAAAGATAAATTAATCAATTTTTCTCATCATGATAATATTGTTCGTTTCAATGTAGATGTAGGCGTGAATTATAATTCTGATGTAGAATTGGTAGAAAGATTGATGATAGAAGCCACGAAAACGAATAGAGATATATTTCAAAGCAGAGAGCCTTTCGTTTGGTTAGAAGATTTTGGAGATAGCGCACTCAATTTTTCGCTGTATTATTATTCTAGAAATTTATTTTCGGCACCAAGAATTAGAAATGAAGTAAGAAAAGAAATTTTAAAAAAATTCCGCGAACACGGTGTAAATATTCCTTTTCCAATGCGAACCTTAGACTTTCCAGGAAGCAAAACTCCACAAAAAATGCCTACAAATTTGTAGGCATTTTCTATATTAATTAATAGCAAAAGTTTATTTTATTTCCACACAACCAATTCTACCACCTGCATTTCCGCTTGGTTGAGAGTGAAAATCGTCTTCATCTGCATGAATGACGATAGATTTTCCGAGTATATTTTTCTTCACATCATTACAGCCAATACACCATTTGTCGGTTGAAAAAGTAAGCTTTGCAACACCATTTTTATCTGCAACTAAATTTCCGATATCACCCATGTGAAATTCATCTTTTTCCCATTTTCCATGCATTTCTCCAGAAGGATTCCAATGTCCACCAGCAGATTTTGCATCTGCAGAAGAGCAATCTCCAAACTCATGAATATGAATCGCATGAATTCCTGGTGTAAGTTGAGTTGCGTTTAAACTCATTTTTACAGTGTTTTTATTTTGAATAAAACTAGCTGTTCCGGCAGTTTTCGTATTGCTTTTCGCTTGGATTACATAGGTTTTTTTAGCAGTAGAACAAGATGCTAAAAGCAAGGAAGTTGCAAATATTGTTAAAATTGAATTTGTTTTCATATGTAGATATTTATTTTTTTAATGGTCATATGTTATCGCCCAATCTTCATTTGTGATTGTTTTCAAGATTTGTAAATGGCGATTTCATAATTTGAAATATTTAATTAGGTCTATAAATTTACGACATATTTAGATTCAATACCAATCATTCTAAATATTTAAAACAAATTTTTTAGAAAATGTATTTTAAAGAGATGCTTAATATTCTTAAAAAGTAAAATAAAAATGAGTATTTTTGATTAAATTTTTAAAAATAAATTATGAAAAGAATTTGTTTCACATTGATATTTCTAGCTTGCAATACTTTCGCTTTTGCACAAGACGATTACAATAAATTGATGACAGACAACATCTCCAAACTAGAAGTTACAAGAAATATTGAAGATTTTGCAGATATAGCAAACGTTTTCGATCAAATTGGCTATGAAAACGGAACATGGCAATCCTATTATTTTGCTGCATTTGCATACATAAAAAAAGGAAAAGCATTATTGCAAGAAAACAAACTGCAAGAAATAGATGAAGCTGCAGAAATGGCAGAAAAATATGCAACATTAGCTATGCTGAAAAATCCAAAAACAGCAGAAGTACCCCTACTTTTCAAAATGATACATAACCTAAAAATGAATGTAAATTTGGAAGAAAGATATGCACAGGAAAGCGAATTAGGAAATAAATTTATGATAGAAGCCAATAAATTAGATCAAAATAATCCAAGGTTGCTATTAGTAAAAGCCGAAGAATTATACTTTAATCCAACGAAATTTGGAGGAGACAAAGAAAAAGGCGTTGCATTGCTTCAAAAAGCTGTAGATCAGTTTAAAACCTTTAAACCAGCTTCTAATTTAGATCCAAATTGGGGAAAAGCAGAAGCAGAATTATTATTAAAACAAGCAAAAAAATAATTTATTTCTAGAAATATTTATTTTAATTATTTTTAAACCGTTTCTATTTTGAGACGGTTTATTTATTTTTTATCAAATAGAAATAAAAAATTACTAAATTTGAATATGAAAAATACCAATCGCTCCGAAACTTACAGACAAATTGTAGAAAATAAATTTCAAATATACAATTCACTTTTTATGAGTTTGCCCTATGATAAAATGAGTAATATTGGTATGTTGCTCCCATTTTTGTATGAAGAAAGCAAAGCAGGATATGAAGCAGAAAAAACTCCAGAAGACATTATGGAAGCCTTTTTTCAAAACCATACCCATCTGAAAACCGAAGACGAAAAAATAGAATTACTTTTCAAAATTATACAATATATAGAACGGCAAGTTGTACTTTTTGATAGTATAGAAGATGCTGCTTTTCCTCAAATGCACTCAGAATCTGATCCTGGAACAATGTTGAGTATTTTCGATCGTGCAACACAACAAAAATCCCTAGATTTGGTTAGAGATAAACTGAATAAATTTGGTGTAAAAGTGATTTTTACCGCACATCCTACTCAATTTTATCCAAATGCTGTACAAAGAATTTTGCACGATTTGAAACTTCAAATTACAGATGATTCTATCACAAAAATAGATTTGCTATTGCAACAATTAGGAAAAACACCATTTTTAAATAAAGAAAAACCTTCGCCTTTAGATGAAGCAATGAGCATCATTTATTATTTACGATACATTTATTATGATACTTTGGGTGAGCTTTTCACAGAAATAAAATCTGTTTTCCAAAAAGAGGGCTTTCATCTAAATGAGGATATTTTTCAACTCGGATTTTGGCCAGGTGGAGATCGTGATGGAAATCCTTTTGTAACAGCAGAAATCACGAAAAATGTAGCAGAAGAACTTCATTTATCAATTTTGAAATCTTACTATAGCCATTTGAAATTTGTTCGTAGAAGATTGAGTTTCAGAGGTGTTGCAGAAATTTTAGAGAATCTTAGCAAAAAATTGTACAACGCTATTTTTATGGAAGAATGCGACATTACAGTTTCAGAAATGATAACAGAAATAAATAAGGCTGAACAAATTTTAATTGAAAAACACAACGGATTATTTCAAAGTTTGCTTGTCAATTTCCGAGATAGAATTAATATTTTCGGAACGCATTTCGCAGGTTTAGATTTACGTCAAGACAGTAAAATTCATCAAAAAGTGATTGATGCTATTGTATTAAAAAGTGAAATTGCAGACAGTGAAAACTTTACACAAGAAGAAAAATTCAATTATTTAATAAAGAATAAGTCTACACTCGATTTTGAAAATTGGGAAGATGATGTGATAAAAGACACCTTGAAAACCGTTGCTCAGATTTCTGAAATTCAAAATAAAAATGGTGAAAGAGGAATGAATAGATACATTATTTCTAATTCTGAAAAAGTGAAAGATGTGATGAATGTTTTAGCGTTTTTCAAAGTTTGCCAATACAAAGATGAAGATATAAAAGTAGATATAATTCCGCTTTTTGAAACCATGGAAGGTCTCGGAAATGGCGAAAAAGTGATGCAAGAATTGTATGAAAACCCAGTGTATGCGGAACACTTAAAACTCCGTGGAAACCGACAAACCATCATGCTAGGATTTTCTGATGGAACGAAAGATGGTGGTTATTTGAAAGCCAATTGGGAAATTTTCACCACCAAAGAAAAACTCACAAAAGTTTCTGAAAAGTATGGAATTGAAGTTATTTTCTTTGATGGGCGTGGAGGTCCACCAGCAAGAGGAGGTGGAAAAACGCATGATTTCTATGCTTCACAAGGAAAAACCATTGCCAATAATAAAATAGAAATTACCATACAAGGTCAAACGATTACAAGTGTTTTTGGAAATAAAGAGCAGGCAAAATTTAATTTTGAACAACTACTAACCGCGGGAATAGAAAACGATGTTTTTATAAACTCTAAAAAAGAACTCTCAAATAATGAAAGAATTTTATTTGA
Organism: uncultured Frigoriflavimonas sp.; assembly: GCA_964292185.1. Lineage (GTDB taxonomy): Bacteria > Bacteroidota > Bacteroidia > Flavobacteriales > Weeksellaceae > Frigoriflavimonas. Next base: position 4,573 of record CAXYUO010000065.1, on the reverse strand, counting down.
AAAACTAGCCAATTTAAGCTTTGAAAAATACAGCTCATTAAAATCTCATCCACTTTTTATACCTTATTTACAAGAAATGAGCACTTTAGAATATTACGGAAAAGCCAATATAGGAAGCAGACCAAGCAAAAGAGGAGGAGATAGCGAACTTAGATTTGAAGATTTGCGTGCCATTCCATTTGTAGGAAGTTGGTCTCAATTAAAGCAAAATGTTCCCGGGTTTTTTGGTGTAGGTTCAGCTATAAATAGCTTTAAAAAAGAAGGGAAATTTCAAGAAATAAAAGATCTTTATTCTGGTTCAGATTTTTTCAAAACTTTGGTTTTAAATAGCATGATGAGCTTAAGCAAATCTTATTTTCCATTAACCTCATACATGAAAAAGAATGAAAAATACGGAGCGTTTTGGTAAATATTATTTGATGAATACGAACTTTCTAAACAATTAATGCTGGAACTTACCGGTTTTGAAATATTGATGGAAGAGGAGCCAATTTCTCAAAAATCTGTAGAAATACGGGAAAAAATTGTGTTGCCATTGCTTAGCATTCAGCAATATGCATTGATGAAAATAAAATCAGATTGCGAAAACAAAGATTCTTATGAAAAACTGGTAATGCGATCTCTTTTCGGAAACATCAATGCAAGTAGAAATTCTGCATAAATTAAATTTAAAATAACTATTAAAAATGCTTCATTCGTGAGGCATTTTTTTTTGCTTTTAATGGAATTTAATTTTTTTTCAAAATTTTTTTATGCTTGTAGATTGCTTGTTAATGGGGGAAAGTTACAGTTCAATACATTTATTTTAAAATAAAATTCAAATTAAATAAATCCAAGGAAGTAGATCTAGTCGTAACTGATGTTATAAATAAAAAATTATGAAAACGAACAAGACATTAAAAAAAGCAATTTTTGCATCTGTAGGTATTTTTGTACTACTGTTTGCAATTTTAGTATTTCACATTATAACTGTAAAACCAGCAGTTGTAGAGAATTCTCACATTCAAGTAAGTCGAATAGACTTTAAAAACGATTTAGATGCTGCACAAATCAAACAAATTAAAAATGATTTGCGCTCACTAAAAGGAATTACCTCAGATTCTATCATTGTAAAAGGAAATGTAGTTGTTTACTTTCACAATAATACAATTACGAATTCTGAAAAAGTTTTTGCACAATTGATGAACAGAGGATCTTATGAAGCAAATCGCTACATTCTTCCTGCATATCTTGCAAATAAAGAAGTTTGCCCAATAGATCGCAATAGTTTTAGCTACAAATTATCAAAAAAAGTAAATCAATATTTTAATTAATCTTTAAATCTATTATCATGAAAAATTACACAAAAATCGCAATCGGAGCTTTATTAATAGCTTCTGCAGCTTTCACTTCTTGTAGAGAAGACGATGCAGTAGTAATTACTCCAGAACCAGTAAAACCTTCTATTTATGCAAGATTAGGCGGAACAACCTTAGTCGCAGATCCAGATAATGCTGGACAAATGATAGAACAAGGACGATTAAGCTTTAGAAAAGTGATCAATTCTACAATCGGATTGATAGCTGCAGATGCAGGAAGCAATGCTTCTGGAAATTTGGGAGCACATTTTGCACCTTTATTAACCGAAGTTGGTGCCGGAAATACAACCGGTTTAGCAGAATTATCTGATGATCTTACAGATTTTTTCTCCTTTAATACTGGTGGAACAAATCCTGTAAATACTTATTCTGGTGGAAATATGGTAGCAGTTCATAATCCTGCAACAAACCCAAGAATGGGAGTGAAATCTACTAATGCAGATTTCACAAAATTTGAAGGATATGTAGGTGCTGCTGCAAATATGAATGGTGTAGCATCTAATACTGAATTATATACGGATATTGTAGCAGTTTTAGAATCTCTAAGAGCTCCAATTGTTCAGAATTAAACAAATAAATTCCCATTTAAGCGCTATCTCAAAAGGATAGCGTTTTTATTAAACTAAACTTTTAGTTCTAAGTTTTATTAAGATTTAATTTAAAAATATTTTAAAAACACATTTGTCATATATAACAATTTCATTATTAAAAATAGAACTAAACCTTAACTTATTAAAAACTAAAACCATGCAAGATTTCAACACCAAAAGCCATCAAACATTTTATGCATTAGGAATAAGTTATAGAAAAGCAGATGCAATAATGAGAGGTAAATTCAGTTTAGATGCAATATCAAAAGAAACATTACTAATTCAAGCAGAAGCAGAAGGAATTGAAAGTTTGATGGTAACTTCTACTTGCAATAGAACCGAAATTTACGGTTTTGCAAATCATCCTTATCAATTAATAAAATTACTTTGTGAAAACAGCCATGGAACAGTAGAAGAATTTCAAGAAATTGCTTTTATTTATAAAAATAATGAAGCCGTAAATCATATTTTTCGAGTAGGAACTGGTTTAGACAGCCAAATTCTTGGTGATTTTGAAATTATCAGTCAATTAAAAATGGCATTCAACCAAAGCAAAGAAAGTGGATTGGTGAATACTTTTTTGGAGAGATTAGTGAATTGCGTAATTCAAGCGAGTAAAAAGATTAAAAATGAAACCAATATTTCTTCTGGTGCAACTTCGGTTTCATTTGCAGCAGTGCAATATATTATTAAAAATGTAAAAAATATTTCCGAAAAAAACATTCTCCTTTTCGGAACTGGGAAAATTGGAACAAATACCTGCGAAAATTTAGTTAAACATTCTAAACACGAAAAATTAACTTTAATCAATAGAACAATTACCAAAGCAGAACGCTTGGCAAAAAAATTAGAATTAGTAGTAAAAGAACATTCAGAACTTGAAACTGAACTGCAAAAAGCTGACATTGTAATTGTTGCAACAGGAGCTCAAAATCCAACAGTTTATAAATCTCTTTTAAAAATAGAGAAACCTATTTTAATTTTGGATTTATCAATCCCAAAAAACGTCAACGAAAATGTGCAAGAACTTGATGGAGTTACGCTAATTCATTTAGACGATTTATCACAAATTACTGATGAAACTTTGGAAAAAAGAAAAAATCATATTCCACACGCAGAAGCTATAATTGAAGAAGTGAAAACAGAATTTATGGATTGGACAATAAACAGAAAATTTGCACCAACCATACAAGCTTTAAAAGAAAAATTCTTTGCCATAAAAGAAAGCGAATTGAGTTTTCAAAGAAAAAAATCTGCTTATTTTGATGAAGAACAAGCAGAAGTAATAAGCAACAGAATTATTCAAAAAATCACCAATCACTTCGTAAATTATTTAAAAAATGGCGATTCTATGCAAGAAGAAATAGAATGGATAGAAAAAGTTTTTCAATTGGATATGGAAAAAGTTTAGCATCTGAATTGTTTTCATACTTGAAAATTCCTTAAATTTGAAGCATGGTAAATGCTATAAAAACTGAACTCAAAAGTTATTCTAATGCAGAAAAAGCTGCTTTTTTTCCGTATTTTTTCAAAACTGGAAAAGGAGAATATGGAGAAGGCGATAAGTTTATAGGTGTTACCGTTCCCAATCAAAGAATTGTTGCTAAAAAATATTTTCAAAGCATTTCTTTTAATGATTTGAAAGAAATGCTTTCTTCTAAAATACATGAACATCGGCTTTGTGCTTTGATAATGTTGGTTTATAAATTTGAGAAGTCAAAATTTAATAATGAAAAAGAAGAAATTGTAGAATTCTATTTAAAAAACAAAAAATTTGTAAACAATTGGGATTTGGTAGACCTTTCTTGTTATAAAATTTTGGGAAGATATTGTTTTGATAATCAGAAAGATGAGGTTTTAATTCAATTGGCAAATGAAGAAGATTTGTGGAGCAAAAGAATAGCAATTGTTTCTACAATGTACCATGTGAAAAAAGGAAAATTCGAGTTAACTAAAACTTTAGTTTTAAAAAACTTCCATCATCCACATGATCTAATGCACAAAGCAAATGGCTGGCTTTTGCGAGAAATGGGTAAGAAAAATGAAGAAGAATTATTAGAATTTCTGAAAGAATATTATCATAATATGCCAAGAACTTGCTTAAGATATTCCATAGAAAAATTGGATGAAGAACTAAGGCAAGATTTTCTAAAAGGAAGAATATAATGGATGTATTTTCTTGGAAATTTGCTGTACATTATTTTTTACATTTAATTTTCCCGTTGGTAATTGCGAAAATATTTTTTCCTAAAAATTGGAAAAATGCTTATTTCATAATGCTTTGTACGATGTTTGTAGATGTAGATCATTTATTATCCACACCTATTTTTGATCCAGAAAGAGGCAGTATCGGAAACCACATTTTTCATACTTATCCGATGATAGCGGTGTATTTTCTTGGTGTGCTATTCTTAAAAGGAAATTATAGAATTGCAGCTGTAGGTTTGCTTTTCCACATGTTTACAGACTTTCAGGATTATTATTTTTGGTAAAGCATGTTTGTCATTTACTGAAATAATACCATTTTGGCTTTGAATTTACCTTAATTTTTAGCATTTTTAATCAATTACCATTAAGATTCTGTGTTGATTTCCAAATAAAAAGATATATTTTTTTTTGAAAATT